>NZ_JBHVVI010000019.1:0-109410 GCF_042883685.1 Kitasatospora sp. NPDC058190 | reverse complement strand
GGGACGTGTAACCCGACGGGGCCGTCGGCGGGGCGGGGTGAGCGCCCGTCCGGCCCGGTGCGTGGGGCGCCGGGCCGGACGGGCGGGATGTGATCACGAGTCAGAGCACGAGTCAGAGGCAGAGCGCCCGCGGGGGCGCTCCCACAGAGAGGGCAGATCCATGAAGAGCAAGCTGGCCAAGGCCGCCCTGACCGCCACCGCCGCGCTGGCGCTCGCCGGTGCCGCCACCCCGGCGTTCGCCCACGTCGGCCTCGAGGGCGGCGAGGGCATCGTCGCCTCCGCCGACCAGCCGTTCGTGGCCGGCGGCGGCTGGGGCATCGCCCACACCTCCGACGTCATCGCCGGCGGCAAGGGCGGCGGCGCGGCCACCGCCACCGACCTGGTCGGCGGCGTCGAGGGCTTCGCGCACATCAACGGCTGGAAGTAGTACGCCGGAAGGCCGGGCCGCGCCCCGGGGGAGCGGCCCGGCCTTCCGTGTGCTGTACAGCGCCCCGAGCCGAAGGGGCGCGCCGGTGCCGAAAGGGAGAAGCGACCAGCGAGGCACGAGCGCCGGAGCGCCGACCGTCGGCACCGGGCCAGAGCGCCCCGGAGGCGAGTGGGCGAATATCAGTGCGCCGACCGTCGGCACCGGGCCAGAGCGCCCCGGAGGCGAGCGGGCGAGTCACAGCATCGCGGCGGCCTCGACCGCCCAGTAGGTGAGGATCTGCTCGGCGCCGGCCCGGCGGATCGAGGTGAGCGTCTCCAGGATGGTGCGCTCCCGCTCGATCCAGCCGTTGGCGGCGGCGGCCTCGACCATCGAGTACTCGCCGGAGATCTGGTACGCGGCCACCGGCACCGGCGAGACGTCGGCGACCTGCCGCAGGACGTCCAGGTACAGCATGGCCGGCTTGACCATCACCAGGTCCGCACCCTCGGCGAGGTCCAGCTCCAGCTCGCGCAGGGCCTCGCGGGCGTTGGCCGGGTCCTGCTGGTAGGTCTTGCGGTCGCCCTTGAGCGAGGAGTTGACGGCCTCGCGGAACGGGCCGTACAGCGCGGAGGCGTACTTGGCGGTGTAGGCGAGGACGCTGACGTCCTGGTGGCCGGCCTCGTCCAACGCCCTTCGGATGACGGCGATCTGACCGTCCATCATGCCGGACGGGCCGACCATGTGGACACCGGCCTCGGCCTGGACCACGGCCATCTCGGCGTAGCGCGCCAGGGTCGCGTCGTTGTCCACGCTGCCGTCCTCGGCCAGCACGCCGCAGTGGCCGTGGTCGGTGAACTCGTCCAGGCAGAGGTCCGACATGACCACCAGCTGGTCGCCGACCTCCGCGACCACGTCGCGGATGGCCTGCTGCAGGATCCCGTCCGGATTGGTCCCCTCGGAACCGACGGCGTCCTTCACCTCGGGCAGGCCGAACAGCATGATGCCGCCCACGCCGGCCTCGGCGGCCTCCACCGCGGCCTTCCGCAGGGAGTCCCGGGTGTGCTGGACCACGCCGGGCATCGAGGTGATCGGCTTCGGCTCGGTGATGCCTTCGCTGACGAAGGCGGGCAGGATCAGCTCCGCCGGGTGCAGCCGGGTCTCGGCGACCAGGCGGCGCATCGCCGGGCTCTGGCGCAGCCGGCGGGGGCGAACGTACGGGAATTCAGCGGACACGGCTTCTCTCTCCGAACGGTTGTGCCGTGCCGGGGGCGGTGAACCGCCGCCCCCGGCACACTGATGGGGACCCTCAGCGGGCCTTGCGGCGCGAGCCCGGACGGCGCTCGCTGGGCCGGTAGACCGGCTCGCCCGCGGCCGTCGCGGTATCGCGACGCTTGGCCCCGAAGTCTGCCAGCGCCTGGGCCAGCGCCCCCGCCGACGGCGCCGGAGCCATCACGTCGACCCGCAGGCCGTGCTCCTCGGCGGTCTTGGCGGTGGCCGGGCCGATGCAGGCGATGACCGTGACGTTGTGCGGCTTGCCGGCGATGCCGACCAGGTTCCGGACGGTCGAGGACGAGGTGAACAGCACCGCGTCGAAGCCGCCGCCCTTGATCGCCTCACGGGTCTCGGCCGGCGGCGGCGAGGCGCGCACCGTCCGGTACGCCGTCACGTCGTCGACCTCCCAGCCGAGCTCGACCAGGCCGGCCACCAGGGTCTCGGTGGCGATGTCGGCGCGCGGCAGCAGCACCCGGTCGATCGGGTCGAAGACCGGGTCGTACGGCGGCCAGTCCTCCAGCAGCCCGGCCGCGGACTGCTCGCCGGAGGGCACCAGGTCCGGCTTCACGCCGAAGTCCACCAGGGCCTGCGCGGTGGTCTCGCCGACCGCCGCGACCTTGATGCCGGCGAACGCGCGGGCGTCCAGGCCGTACTCCTCGAACTTCTCCCGGACCGCGCGGACGGCGTTCACCGAGGTGAAGGCGATCCACTCGTAGCGGCCGGTGACCAGGCCCTTGATGGCCCGCTCCATCTGCTGCGGGGTGCGCGGCGGCTCGACCGCGATGGTCGGCACCTCCTGCGGCACCGCGCCGTACGAGCGCAGCTGCTCGGACAGGCCGTGGGCCTGCTCCTTGGTGCGCGGCACGAGGACGTTCCAGCCGAACAGCGGCTTGGTCTCGAACCACGAGTGCGAGGCCCGGTGGGCGACCTGCTCGCCCACCACGGCTATCACCGAGGTCGCCGGGTCCACCGGGGCGGAGACCGGCGAGGGCAGCACCCGGGCGGCCTTCAGGTCGGCCGCGATGGCGGACAGCGTGGAGGTGAAGGTGCGCTGGCGGGTGGTGGTGCCGGAGAGGGTGGCGCTCAGCGCCGAATCCGGCTTGCGGCCGTTGGAGACCAGCGCGTTGGCGGTGGCCGGCAGCTGGCCCAGGGTGGTGCGGACCACCAGGGTGGTCTCCGGCGCGCCCAGGTCGACCGGGCCGCCGGACAGCAGCTGGGCGCCGTCCACGAAGCGGACGTCGGCGCCGGCCGCGCCGCGCAGCGGGACGCCCGCGTAGGCCGGGACGCCGACCGACTGGGCGACGCCCGGGATCACCTCGAAGGGGATCCCGTCGCCCGCGCAGCTGAGCATCTCCTCGGCGGCGCAGCCGTCCAGGCCCGGGTCGCCGTCGACGGTACGGACCACGTGCTTGCCGGAGCGGACGGCCTCGGCGACCAGCTTGGCCAGGTCGAAGTCGGTGCCCTCGGCGGCCGGGGTGTGCACCTGCACACCGGCCGGACAGTGGGTGCGCACGGCCGCTGCGGTCAGCGGGTCGGCCACCAGGATGTCGGCCGAGGACAGCACCTCGACCGCGCGCAGGGTCAGCAGACCCGGGTCCCCGGGGCCCGCGCCCAGGAAGGTGCACCGTCCGGTCGGCTGGCCGGCCGGGAACAGGGCGTCGGTGGCGGCGGTGGGGCTCATCGGGCTCGCTCCCCCATCAGGGCGGCCGCGCCCCCGTCGAGCAGCCGGGCGGCCAGGGCGTGGCCGAGGGCCCGCGCCTGCTGCTCGGCGGTCTCGTCGAGGACGATCGGACCGTTGGCGGACATCTTCAGCAGGGCGGTGCCGTCGGGGTTGCCGACCACACCGTCCAGCCGCAGTTCGTTCTCCTGGCCCCAGGTGGCCAGCGCGGCCACCGGGGCCGAGCAGCCGGCCTCCAGGGTGGCCAGCAGGGCGCGCTCGGCGGCCACGGCGACCCTGGTGGGGGCGTGGTCCAGCAGGGCGAGCGCGGCGGCCAGCGAGCCACCGTCGGGAAGCACGGCGGCGGCGGTGCACTCGATCGCGAGCGCGCCCTGGCCGGGGGCCGGGATCATCAGCTCGGGGTCGAGGTGCTGGGAGATCTCGGCGCTGCGGCCGAGCCGGTTGAGGCCGGCCGTGGCCAGCACGACCGCGTCCAGCTCACCGCCGGTCACGTAGCCGATCCGGGTGTCCACGTTGCCGCGGATCGCGACGGTCTCCAGCTGGGCGCCGCGGGCGATCGCCCAGGCGTTCAGCTGGGCCATCCGGCGCGGCGAGCCGGTGCCGATCCGGGCCGGGCGGCCGGCGCCGGCGAGCTTCTCCACCAGCTCGTCCAGGTTCAGGCCCTCGGCCGCGACCAGGGCGTCCCGGACGTCCTCGCGCTCGGGGACGGCGGCCAGCACCAGGCCTTCGGGGGAGGCGGTGGGCAGGTCCTTGAGCGAGTGCACGGCGAAGTCGATCCGGCCCTCCAGCAGCGCGTCCCGCAGCGCGGAGACGAACACACCGGTGCCGCCGATCTGCGCGAGCGCCTCCCGGGAGGTGTCGCCGTAGGTGGTGATCTCGACCAGCTCGACGGGGCGCCCGGTGAGCCTGGTCACCTCGCGGGCGACCATGCCCGACTGGGCCATGGCGAGCGCGCTGCGCCGGGTGCCGAGCCGCAGGGCGGGGGCTCCCGGGGCCTGCTCGGTGAGCGGTTGACCATTCATGACGTGATCGTCCCGGTGGTACTCGTGGGATGGCTGACGGTTCATCTGGCGCCCCCGCCCGAGGGCTGGGGCCGGCCGCCGACGGGCGTGCCCGACACGGCGTGCACGGCCGCCGGGTCGAGGTCGAACAGCTCGCGAAGGGCGTCCGCGTAGGAGGCGCCGCCGGGCTCGGCGGCCAGCTGCTTCACCCGGACGGTCGGGGCGTGCAGCAGCTTGTCGACGACGCGACGGACGGTCTGGGTGATCTCGGCGCGGGAGCGCTCGTCCAGGTCGGGCAGCCGGGAGTCCAGCCGGCCCAGCTCGGCGGCGACCACGTCGGAGGCCATCGCCCGCAGCGCGACCACGGTCGGCGCGATCCGGGCGGCCCGCTGGGCGGCGCCGAAGGCGGTCACCTCGTCGGCGACGATCCGGGTGACCTGGTCGACGTCGCCGGCGCCGGGGCTGGCGGCGTGCGCGTGGGAGAGGCTCTCCAGGTCGACCAGCAGGGCGCCGTCCAGCTCGTGCACCGCGTGGTCGACGTCGCGCGGCATGGCGAGGTCGAGCAGGGCGAGCGGCTCCGGCGAGCTGCGGAGGGCGACGGCGGCGGCCACGTCCTCGGCCTTGATCACCACGCCGGCCGCTCCGGTGCAGGAGATCACCAGGTCGACGTCGGCCAGCGCCTGCGGCACCTTGGCGAGGTCGAGGGTGCGGGCCACGTCCGGGCCGAGGATCTCGACCAGGCGCTCGGCGCGGGCCGGGGTCCGGTTGGCGATCAGCAGGTCGGTGACGCCGGAGCGGACCAGGGTGGCGGCGGCCAGCGAGCTCATCGAGCCGGCGCCGACCACCAGCGCGCGCTTGCCGGCGATCTCGCCCGCGCCCGCCGCGACCTGCTCCAGGCCGAAGGTGACCAGCGACTGGCCGGCCTTGTCGATGCCGGTCTCGCTGTGCGCCCGCTTGCCGACCCGCAGGGCCTGCTGGAACAGCTCGTTCAGGCCGCGTCCGGCGGTGTGCTCGTCCTGGGCCTTGGCCAGCGCGTCGCGCAGCTGGCCGAGGATCTGGCCCTCGCCGACCACCATCGAGTCCAGGCCGCAGGCCACCGAGAACAGGTGGTGGACGGCGCGGTCCTCGTAGTGGACGTACAGGTGGGAGGTCAGCTCCTCCAGGTCCACCCCGCTGTGGTGGGCCAGCAGCAGCGACAGCTCGGCGACGCCGGCGTGGAACTTGTCCACGTCCGCGTACAGCTCGATCCGGTTGCAGGTGTTGAGCAGCGCGGCCTCGGCGACGGTCGAGGTGGCGGCCGCGTCGTGCAGCAGCCGGGTCGGGACCTCACCGGTCAGCGCGGCGCGCTCCAGCACGCCGACCGGTGCCGTCCGGTGGCTCAGTCCGACGACGAGAAGACTCATGCCCGCCCCCCACAGCTCTCGGTGTTCATGCGGGCATCACCGCAGACAGCTCGCCCTCGCCGCCCTTGGCGGACTTGCCCTTGGCCGACTGCTCGGCCTGGTCCTTGGCCGCCGGCTCGCCGGCGCGGCCCTTGCCGTTGCCGCCGCCGGCCGCGCGGCGCAGCTTGGCGGCCGCCGCCCGGACCGGACCGGGGGCGCGGTCCAGCACCGACTCGGTGCGGTCCGGCTCCTCGCCGGCCTTGCGCTGCTCGTGGAAGGCGAGGATCTGCAGCTCGATGGAGAGGTCCACCTTGCGCACGTCCACGCCGTCCGGGACGGTCAGCACGGTCGGGGCGAAGTTGAGGATGCTGGTGACGCCGGCCTCGACCAGCCGGTCGCAGACCTGCTGGGCGGCGCCGGGCGGGGTGGTGATCACGCCGATGGAGACGTGCTGGCTCTCGACGATCGACTCCAGCTCGTCCATGTGGCGCACCGGAAGTCCGGCCGCGGTGGAACCGACCACGTTGGGGTCGGCGTCCAACAGGGCGGCGACCCGGAATCCGCGGGAGGCGAAGCCGCCGTAGTTGGCGAGGGCGTGCCCGAGGTTCCCGATGCCGACGATGACGACCGGCCAGTCCTGGGTCAGGCCGAGCTCGCGGGAGATCTGGTAGACGAGGTACTCGACGTCGTAGCCGACGCCGCGGGTGCCGTAGGAGCCGAGGTAGGAGAAGTCCTTGCGCAGCTTGGCCGAGTTCACGCCGGCCGCGGCGGCCAGCTCCTCGGAGGAGACGGTCGGCACCGAGCGCTCGGAGAGCGCGGTGAGGGCCCGCAGGTAGAGGGGCAGGCGGGCGACGGTCGCCTCCGGGATGCCCCGGGCACGCGAGGGTCGGCGCGCGGCGCCCTGGTCGGGCGTCTGCGAACTGCTCTGTGGTGATCGGCCGATTGCCACGGTGCTCCTGTGGGTGAAGCTGGGCTTTGACAGCCAGGCTATGCGTTTGTGAACGTGTGCACAAAGATGGTGTCCGTTTTGTCCACGCACAGTGACACGCATCACGCCGTCGAGCTCATAGCACCGGCCTTGGTCAGGACCACTTCCGGGGCCTGGGAACCGGGCAGCCAGGGGCCGTACGACGTCTCCCGGCGCAGCAGCGGGACGGCCGTCCCGGACGGGCGGGAGCGCGCCCGGCCCAGCCGAGGCCAGGGCACCCGGGCGGCCTCGCGCAGCGGACCGGCCCAGTCGTCCGGCGGGCAGGACGGGGCGCCCAGGCAGTGCAGCAACAGCTCGGCGGTCACCCGGGCGTCGCCCAGCGCGGTGTGCGCCGGGTACCAGCCGAGGCCGGCCGCCTCCACGCAGGCCGCCAGGCCGTGGCCGCGGGCCTGCGGCAGGTGTTCACGGGCCAGCCGCATGGTGCACAGCAGCGGGACGGGCGGCAGCGGCACCCCGATCCGGGCGAACTCGCGGTCCAGGAAGGCGTGGTCGCAGCTGACGTGATGGCCGACCAGCACCCGGCCGGCCAGCAGCTCCAGCAGCCTCGGGGCGATCTCCCTGAAGCGCGGGGCGCCCTCGACGTCGGCCTGGCGTATCCGGTGCACATGGGTCGGGCCGACCGGGCCCAGCGGGTCCAGCAGGGTGGCGAACTCGCCCTCGGGGCGGAGCCGCTCGTCCAGCAGCACCACCGCGATCTCGACCACCCGGTGCCGCCACGGGCTGCGGCCGGTCGCCTCCACGTCCACCACGGCGAAGCCCCGGTCGCCCTGCGGGGCTTCGGGCATCCCAGAGGTCGGGCGGGGAAGCATGGCGGCACTCCTCGTGTGCTCAGCCCCCCATGGGCGCAAACGCGTTCGATCGTAAGCCGACCGCGGCGCCCCGCCCCAAGCCGAAACGGAGTGTCTTCGGCAACGATTCGGCGAACCACCCCCGCCGGTCGGCGGGGGCGGTGGTGTACGGACGGACGTGGCCCGTCCGGCAGGGATCCGCCGGACGGGCCCACACCTCAGGCGCCGAGGGCGGTGCGCAGGCGGCGTTCGTCGACCCGCCAGAAGTCGTGCTGGCGGCCGTCGATCAGGGTGACCGGGATCTGCTCCCAGTAGCGGCGGTACAGCTCCTCGTCCTGGGTGATGTCCTTCTCCTCGAAGGTCGCGCCCAGCTCCGCCGTCACCCGGACGATCACCTCCCGGGCCTCGTCGCACAGGTGGCAGCCGGGCTTGCCGACCAGGGTCACGGTACGGTCGGCCGGCCGGGGGCTCTTACGTCGCAGCAGTGGGCTCACCGGCCCATTGTCCGCCACCCGTCCGCCCGCCTCCGGAGCACCCGGGGCGGGGGTCGCGGCAGCTGTTCACCGGGTGGGCACGGCTCCGTCACGGCCACTCCCCGCCCGGCTGGCTATGCTCGGTGACATGGCCGTGCTCCGAAGGCTCACCCAGGCGAAGCGCTCCACCACCGCGCGGAGCGCCCCGGCGGCCGAGGCCGCGACCGAGGCCGGCGAGGCCGCCGCCGAGGCGGCCGAGGCCGCGCTGCGCACCGAGCCCCGGCCCGTTCCCGCCCGCGCCGACGCCCCGGCGGCCGGCGCCCCGGCGGCGGGCCGGCCCGGGAAGGCGCCCAAGGCCCCGGCCGAGAACCACACCCCCGACCGGGACGACCCCCGCGCCGCCGCCTTCTTCGACTGCGACAACACCATCCTGCGCGGCGCCGCGATCTTCTACCTCGGGGTCGGCCTCTACCGCCGTGGCTTCCTCACCCGCCGCGACATCGCCCGCTTCGCCTGGCAGCAGGCGCTGTTCCGGCTGCACGGCACGGAGGACCCGGACCACATCTCGGACGCCCGGAACACCGCCCTCGGGATCGTCGCCGGCAAGCCCACCGCCGATCTGGAGGCGATCTGCGAGGAGATCTTCGAGCAGGTCGTGGCCGACAAGATCTGGCCCGGCACCCGCGCCCTGGTCCAGATGCACCTGGACGCCGGCCAGCGGGTCTGGCTGGTCACCGCCGCCCCGCTGGAGGTGGCCCGGATCATCGCCCGGCGGCTCGGCATGACCGGCGCGCTCGGCACCGTCGCCGAGGCCCGGGACGGCTCCTACACCGGCCGACTGGTCGGCGACCTGCTGCACGGCCCGGCCAAGGCCGCCGCGGTGCGCGCGCTGGCCCGGCGCGAGCGGCTCGACCTCGACCGCTGCGCCGCGTACAGCGACTCGGCCAACGACATCCCGATGCTCTCGCTGGTCGGCCACCCGTACGTGGTGAACCCGGACGGCGCGCTGCGGCGGCACGCCCGGGCGCAGGGCTGGCGGGTGCGGGACTTCCGGACCGGGCGCAAGGCGGCCCGGGTGGGGCTGCCGGCGGCGGCCGCGGTCGGGGTACTGGGCGGCGCGACGGCGGCCGGGGTGGCGTTGCGGCGCCGTCGCCGGCGCGGCTGAACACCCCTCCGCGCGGCCGCGGACGCCCCTGCGCGAGCCTCCCCCGGGCGGGTGATCAGACGTCAACCAGGCCTCCGACCTGGCCCCTCGTACGAGCGAACTCCCTTTCCCCGCAGGGCCGTCCGGGCCCGCGGTGCGAACCTGCCCGCCGGTGACCGGTTCTGATCGTTCGCCAGGCCGGGAAAGTCAGGGGTTGCCGAGCCCCAAGGCTGGGAAACCGCCCGCAGAGCCACCGAATTGGTCACCCTGGGCACCTGAACGATCACGTTGAGCCGGATGAACGATGACATCTCCGGTCAGTGTCAGCCGATTATGCACAACAAATGGATCTCAAACGACCACTTCGACCACACGGTGTAGCTGTC
The DNA here is from genome assembly GCF_042883685.1 of Kitasatospora sp. NPDC058190. Lineage (NCBI taxonomy): Bacteria > Bacillati > Actinomycetota > Actinomycetes > Kitasatosporales > Streptomycetaceae > Kitasatospora > Kitasatospora sp. NPDC058190. The sequence continues at coordinate 99,892 of NZ_JBHVVI010000019.1, read as the reverse complement.
ATTGCACAAAGCGTTATTCTCTCCTGGATGCACGTCACCCACGCGTCCCGCTCGAACGGACGCCAGGGGGCGTGCTCTCCGCGCAGGCGGAGGTGATCCGTCCACAGTTCTGCCTCTGGGAGTCCCGTGTACCCACCCGTCCGGAACGACGCGCCTGCACCCTCCCGCCCGTCGTCCGCGCCCCTGCGCCCCCGCACCGGCCTGCGCGACCGGCCGACCGCCGAGCGGCAGATCTCCACCGGCCTGGACCTGCTGCGCAACCTGCTCCGCAGTCAGCTCGCCGTCTCGCCCCAACTCGTGCCCGCCGGCGCGCCGTTCGGCCACCAGCACGGCCCCGGGGTGGCGCTGCGCACCACCGCCGCCGGCTCGGCCGGCACCGGCTCGCGCAGCCGCACCGGCAGCACCGGCGTCGGCCGCAGCCGCACCCGCACGGCGCCCAGCCCCGGTTACGAGACCGAGCACAACCCGATCATGGAGCTGGTCGAGCGGGCCCAGGCCGGCGAGAGCGAGGCCTTCGGCCGCCTCTACGACCACTACGCGGACACCGTCTACCGCTACATCTACTACCGGGTCGGCAGCCGGGCCACCGCCGAGGACCTCACCAGCGAGACGTTCCTGCGCGCGCTGCGCCGGATCGGCACCTTCACCTGGCAGGGCCGGGACTTCGGCGCCTGGCTGGTCACCATCGCCCGCAACCTGGTCGCCGACCACTTCAAGTCCAGCCGGTTCCGGCTGGAGGTCACCACCGGCGAGATGCTCGACTCCAACGAGTGCGAGCGCAGCCCGGAGGAGTCGGTGCTGGAGTCGCTCTCCAACGCCGCCCTGCTGGACGCGGTGCGCCGGCTCAACCCGCAGCAGCAGGAGTGCGTGACGCTGCGCTTCCTGCAGGGCCTCTCGGTGGCCGAGACGGCGCGGATCATGGGCAAGAACGAGGGCGCGATCAAGACCCTCCAGTACCGCGCCGTCCGCACGCTGGCCCGGCTCCTCCCGCCCGACGCGCGGTGAGGCGGCGGTGACCGCTGGGGCCACAGCCCGGCGACCGCTCGACCTGTCGTCACCGCGGGTCCCCGATCGACACGTCCGGGTGAACGGTCGATCCGATGATCGGCGTTGCGTAACCGACCGCCCGCACCGCTCGTTGGCCAGCATGCAAGCCCCCACCAGGCGCACGGTCAAGCCGAACTGCGGCCTATCACCCGATGGAGTGGCTTTGGCCCGCCGAGGCAACCGTCCGGCTGGCCGGGGTGTCGACAACGACGAAGGGAGGTGTGGCCCGTGACGGCAAACGTGCTGGAGCACCGGCGGGCGAAGGCCTTCGCCGAGGCGCTGGAGGCCCACCAGGCGGAGCAACGCCGCGCGGCCAACGCCGAATCGGCCAACACCGCTGGCACCGAAGCCGGTTCGGTCGCGATGGCGGAACTGGTCGGCTTGGCCGACGCGCTGGGGGCGGTGGCCCGGCCGACGCTGGACCAGGAGGTCCGGACGGTCCAACGCGCCCAGCTGATGGCCGCGTTCGAGCAGGCCTTCGCGGGCGGACCGGGCGCCACGGTGCCCCGGCAGCACCGGCGCCGGGCGGCTCGGACGGCGCCGCGCGGCCGGTGGAGTCGCCGCTTCGCGATCGGCGGGCTCGTCGCCGGACTCGCCGTCGGCAGCCTGGCCGGTGCCGCCGCCGCGAGCTCCAACGCCCTTCCCGGGGACACGCTGTACGGCATGAAGCGCGGCCTCGAAGGACTGCGGCTCGACCTGGCCGGCTCCGACTCCGAGCGTGGCGAGCTGCTGCTCGACAACGCCGCCACCCGGCTCGGCGAGGCCAACGCCCTGGTCGGCCCCGGCGATCCGGCCGGCGCGCTCAGCCCGTCCACCGTCGACCGGGTCCGCCGGGCGCTGGACGACATGCACGCCGACGCCCTCAAGGGCCGCGAGCTGCTGCGTTCGGTCTACCGCAGCAACGGCTCGCTCGACCCGATGCGCGCGTTGGCCGGCTTCGCCCACGACGAGGACGGCCGCTGGAGCGAGCTGCAGGGTCGGTTGCCGGTCCAACTGACCGAGCAGGCGCACCTGGTGAACCAGCTCTTCGACGACATGAGCGAGGACGTCGCGCCCCTGCGCCTGGTCCAGCCACCCGCCAAGAGCGGTGGCCCGGCCGGCAACGGAGCGGGCGACGACTCGTCCTCCTCGACCGGCGGCTCCCCGGCGGGCTCCCCCGCCAACGGCGCCGGTGCCGCACCGGGCTCCGACCAGTCCCAGGGCGGCACCGACACGGGCAACGGCGCCAACCGCCCCGGCAGCACCGCGCACGCCCCGGGCAACCCCGGCGTCGGCTCCACCGCCGGCGGCGGTGCCAAGGGCGGCGGCCTGCCGGGCACCCTGCCCACCAGCGCCCCGGACGCGGTCAACGGGCTGGTCGGCGACCTCACCAGCGGGCTCACCGGCGGTGCCGGCAAGCCCTCGCCGAGCGCCGACGCGGCCCCGCCGCAGGCGCCGCAGCCGTCCGGCACGCCCAGCGTCGCGCCCGGCGCGACGCCGCAGGGCGTGGACGTGCCCCCGCTGGTCCCGGGCCTGCTGCCCGGCCTACGGATCCTCGGCGGCAGCTGACCGGAACACCGCGAAGGGCCCCGGCGTCGCGCCGGGGCCCTTCGCGGTGCGGACCGTCAGAAGAACACCGAGCGCCGCTGCACCAGCAGCTGGTACAGGCTGTGCTGGATGGTCTCGCGCACCTCGTCGGCCAGGTCGAAGACCAGCATCGGGTCGTCCGCCGCCTCCGCCGGGTAGCCGTCGGTGGCGATCGGCTCGCCGAAGCGGATCGTCCACTTGGTCGGCAGCGGCAGCATCCCGAGCGGCCCCAGCCACGGGAAGGTCGGCGTGATCGGGACGTACGGCAGGCCCAGCAGCCGGGCCAGCGTCTTCACGTTGCCGATCATCGGGTAGGTCTCCTCCGCCCCGACGATCGAGCACGGCACGATCGGCACCTTCGCCCGCAGCGCCGAGGAGACGAAGCCGCCGCGGCCGAAGCGCTGGAGCTTGTAGCGCTCGGCGAACGGCTTGCCGATGCCCTTGAAGCCCTCCGGCCAGACCCCGACGACCTCGCCGCGCTCCAGCAGCGCCTGGGCGTCCTCGTTGCAGGCCAGGGTGTGGCCGGCCTTGCGGGCCAGCTCGTTGATGCCCGGCAGGACGAAGACCAGGTCGGCGGCGAGCATCCGCAGGTGCCGGCGGTGCGGGTGGTGGTCGTGGATGACCACCTGGGTCATCAAGGCGTCCAGCGGGATCGTCCCGGAGTGGTTGGCGACGATCAGCGCGCCGCCCTCGGCCGGGATGTTCTCGATCCCCTGGACGTCGATCCGGAAGTACTTCTCGGCCAGCGGGCGCAGCAGCGAGAGCAGCACCTCCTCGGTGAGCTCCCGGTCGAAGCCGAACTCGTCCACCTCGTAGTCGCCGGTGATCCGGCGGCGCAGGAAGGCCAGTCCCTCGGTGGCCCGGCCCTCCCAGCCCTTGCCGAACAGCCGGGTGGCCACCGGGCCGAGCTGCCCGGACAGCGCCCCGCCGACGGCCCCGGCGAGCCGGTCGGCCAGCCCGGGGCCCTCGGGGGACGTCCAACTGGGGGCGGTCTCGATCGGGATGACCTTGGCCTCGCCCGGCGCGTTGTCGGCGGCGGCACTCATCGCGGCTTCAGCTCCTCGGACGGCGGGGACGGTTCGGTACGACGTTCGGCGCGGCGGGGGCCGGCTCCTCCGGGCCGAGCAGGGCGGTCAGCCGGTCGGCGACGGCGGCCAGCCGCTCGGGCGGCAGCAGGCCGGGGCCCCGGGCGGCGGCGAAGTCGGCGAAGGCCTCCGGCGTGCTGAACGCCGGGCGGTAGCCGAAGGTCTCCCGCAGCCGCGTGGTGTCCACCACCCGGCCGTGGGTGAGCAGCCGCAGCTGCTCGGGCGAGACGTCCACCAGCCGGGTCTGCCGGGCCAGCACGGCCATCCAGCTGACCGCGGGCAGCAGCAGCGGCAGGGTGGGGCGGCCGAGCCGGCGGGCGCACTGGGAGAGCAGCAGGACGCCCTCCCCGGCCACGTTGAAGGTCCCGGTGTTGACGGTGCCCGGCGCGGGCTCGTCGGCGGCCCGGCAGAGCACCGCGACCGCGTCGTCCTCGTGCACGAACTGCAGCCGGGGGTCGTAGCCGAGCACGGTCGGCAGCACCGGCAGCGCGAAGTACTCGCTGAGCGGGGTGTCGGCGTGCGGGCCGACGATGTTGGCGAAGCGCAGCACCGTCACCGCGACGTCCGGGCGGCGGCGGGCGAAGCCGCGCACGTAGCCCTCGACCTCGGCCGCGTCCTTGGCGAAGCCGCCACCGGGCGGGTCCTTCGGCTGGAGCCGCTCGGTGAACACCGCCGGGTCGCGGGGCGCGGAGCCGTAGACGCCGGTGGTGGACTTCACCACCAGCCGGCGCACCCCCGGGGCCTTCTGGCAGGCGCCGAGCAGCTGCATGGTGCCGATGACGTTGGACTCCTTCACCGCGGAGCGGTTGGTGGAGCCCAGACCGGTGGCGCTGACGCTGAGGTGCACCACGGTGTCCACCCGGTGCTCGGCGATCACCCGGGAGACCGCGGGGCGGCGCAGGTCGAGCTGGTGGAAGGTGTACGGGGCGGCCGGGCCGTCCGGCTCCTCGACCGGCAGCCCGGGCGGCAGCACGTCCACGCCGACGACCCGGTCCACGCCGGGGCGGCGGCGGACCTCGGCGGCGAAGCGGGCACCGAGATGGCGTGCCACACCGGTGACGAGCACGACCACACCCACGGTGCTGCACCCCATTTCCCTGACCCGAGCGGCCTGCGTGCACCGTACCGCGCCGCCGCGCCGGGCCGTGAAACGACACCGCCCGCCCTGGCCACGAGGGCCGGGGCGGGCGGTGGAAGCGCTGGGCGCGCTGGGCGCGGCCGGGGGCGCTTACTTCTTGTTGCGACGCTGAACGCGAGTCCGCTTCAGAAGCTTGCGGTGCTTCTTCTTGGCCATACGCTTGCGACGCTTCTTGATGACAGAGCCCACGGAACAACCCTCGCTCACTGAGACTCTCGTCCGTGAGAGACGGAGTCCATACGACTGACGTGAGGGCCTAGCCTACCGTCCGCCCGGCCCGGGCAGTAATCGCGCTCCCCGGAAGCGGGAAACCCGCGGGAAATCCCGGGCGAACGGGGGCGGGCCCACGGTTGCGGACCCGCCCCCGCCCGACCCTTCGGCTACGCGCTCTCAAGCCGCACGTAGGACTCCTTGAGGTACTCGTGCACCGCCTGCTGGGGCACCCGGAAGGACCGTCCGACCCGGATGGCCGGCAGCTCTCCGCTGTGCACCAACCGGTACACGGTCATCTTGGACACCCGCATGACTGCGGCAACCTCCGCCACGGTCAGGAAGACGACTTCCTGCAGGGGGCGTTCGCCGGAACTCATGACCATCACCCGACCCTTACCCGTGTGCAAGGCACCGGCTTCCCCTCCGGTGACTCCACCGGCACACGTGTATCCCCAGAGTAGTTATGGGTGGTACCAGTGGGAAGGGGGGAAGTGCAGTCCTCGTACGGTGAGAGATAGGACTGTTGCAGTACGTAGCCGCTCGGCGGTTCGCACCAACGGGGGTACGCACGGCCCGGCCGGCGTGCGACCGGGCGGCGGATTCAGGCCAGCAGGCCGTGGTGGGGGAACACCGCGCGGCGGCTGGCGAGGATGGCCTGATCGAGCCGGTCGGCCGGATCGTAACCCGCTTCGAAGTCGCGCCAGGACGGGCGGGCGCCGTCGGTCATCCGCAGCGGGGCCGGGCGGCGAGTGCGGCGGTAGACCTCGGCGCGCCAGGGCTCGGGGGTCTCGGTGGCCGGGTCGACGGGCCGGCCGGCGGCGGTGGCGACCAGGTGGGTCCAGGTGCGCGGGACGACGTCCACCACGGCGTAGCCGCCCCCGCCGGTGGCCACCCAGCGGCCGCCGGTCAGCTGGTGGGCGAGGTCGTGCAGTTCCTCGGCGATCAGCCGCTGGGCGTCCACGGTGACGGCGAGGTGGGCGAGCGGGTCCTCCAGGTGGGTGTCCGCGCCGTGCTGGGTGACCAGGATCTGCGGCCGGAAAGCGCTGAGCAGCTCCGGCACCAGGGCGTGGAAGGCGCGCAGCCAGCCGGAGTCGCCGGTGCCGGCCGGCAGCGGCAGGTTGGCGGCGGTGCCGGGGGCGTCCGGGCCGCCGGTCTCGGTGGGCCAGCCGGTCTGCGGGAAGAGGGTGGCGGGATGCTCGTGCAGCGAGATCGTCAGCACCCGGGGGTCGTTCCAGAAGGCCTGCTGGACACCGTCGCCGTGGTGGACGTCCACGTCGACGTAGGCGACCCGCTCGGCGCCGAGTTCCAGCAGCCGGGCGATGGCGAGGGCCGGGTCGTTGTAGATGCAGAAGCCGGAGGCCTTGTCGGGCATCGCGTGGTGCAGCCCGCCGGCGAAGTTGACGGCGTGCGGGGTCTCGCCGCGCCAGACCGCCTCGGCGGCGGCCACGGACTGGCCGGCGATCAGCGCGGAGGCCGAATGGACCCCCGGGAAGGCCCAGTTGTCGTCGGTGCCGAGCCCGTGCCGGGGGTCCGGCTGCTCGGGGTGCGCGGCGGCGCGCTTGACCGCCTCGACGTACTCCCCGGTGTGCACCAGCCGCAGGGTGGAGTCCCCGGCGGCCGGTGCGGACCGGACGGTCACGCCGGGCCCGGTGCTCAGCCCGAGGGCCTCGACGAGGCGCATGGTGAGCGCCAGCCGGGTCGGGTCCATCGGGTGGCCGGGGCCGAAGTCGTAGGCGGTGACGGCCTCGTCCCAGAAGAGGTGCAGGCCGCAGGGGGTGTCACGCTCGGCTTCGGGCATGGCCTCCACCGTAGCGGGTGGGGGTGGCCGGGCGACCGCCAGGGCTCGCCCGGCCACGCCCTCAGGCGGCTGCGGGGGCGGGCACCGTCGCGGGCGCCGGGGCGAAGCGCTCGGCCAGCGGCAGGACGGCGAGCACCAGCAGCATCGGGGCGAGCAGTGCCCAGCGGTACGAGCTCGCGTCCGCGATCGCCCCGACCAGTGGCGAACCGATCAGGAAGCCCACGTAGTTGAAGAGGTTGAGCCGGGCCACGGCGGCGTCCGAGTCGGCCGGGAAGAGCCGCCCGCCGGCCGCGAACACCTGCGGGATGATCGCGCAGATGCCGAGGCCGAGCACGGTGAAGGCGGCGATGCCCGCCCAGGCGGTCGGCGCGACGGCGGCCAGACCGAAGCCGAGCGCGGCCACCGCGGCGCCCGCACGCACCACCGGGACGGCGCCGAAGCGTTGCACCGCGCGGTCGCCCAGGGCTCGGCCGACCAGCATCGCCACCATGTAGCCGAGGTAGGAGAGCTTGGCGAGGTCCTCGCGGCTGCCCAGGCCGTCGGTGAGGTACTTGACGCTGTAGTTGGAGACCGAGGCGTCCGCGATGTAGGCGAAGGCCATCGCCAGGCACAGCGGCAGCAGCGGCCGCCAGGGGACGGACCGGGCGGCGGCCTCGGCGGCCTCCCGGACGGCGTCGCCGAGTTCGGCCGGGCCGGCGAACCGGGTGCCGGTCAGCACCGCGAGCGGGGCGATCACCGCGGCGGCCGTGCCGAACAGCACCGGCAGCCCGAGGTCCTCGTGCGAGCCGAGCCCCGCGATCGCCGCGCCCAGGATGCCGCCGAGGCTGAAGGCGGCATGGAAGCCGATCATGATCGAGCGGCCGTAGCGGTGCTGCAGGCCCACCCCGAGCATGTTCATACTGGCGTCCAGCGCGCCCACCAGCAGCCCGAACGCGCCCAGCGCGAGGGCGAGTTGCCACAGCGAGTCGCCGAGCCCGACGCCTGCGAGGCTCAGGCAGACGGCCGGCTGGACCACCCGCAGCACGGCCCGGGCGCCGGTGCGCTTCACCAACTGCTCGGACAGGATCGAGCCCACCCCGGCCAGGATCGGCACCGCGGCCAGGAAGACCGGCAGCAGCCCGTCGCTCAGCCCGTACCGGTGCTGGATCTCCGGGATGCAGGTGACCAGCAGCGCGAAGGTGGTGCCCTGGAGCAGGAAGCTGACGGCGAGCGCGGCCCGCCCGACGCGCAGGCCGGGCGGGACCGGGGACGGCTCAGCACTCATGCGGACCTCCAGACGACCTCGCTACCGACCGGTAGGACGATGTTGGCGAGAGCGTAGGCGGTGCGCCGCCGTTGCGGGAGGGGTCGCGCAGGGACTTCTGTGACGACTACTTGCCGCCGGAGGCCAGCTCCCGGGAGCGGTCCCGGGCCGCCTCCAGGGCGCCCAGCAACGCGGCCCGCACGCCGTGGTTCTCCAGCTCGCGGATGGCCGCGATGGTGGTGCCGGCCGGGGACGTGACCGCCTCGCGCAGCTTCACCGGGTGCTCTCCCGAGTCGCGCAGCATCACCGAGGCGCCGATCGCGGACTGCACGATCAGGTCGTGCGCCACCTGCCGGGGCAGGCCGAGCAGGATGCCCGCGTCCGTCATCGCCTCGACCAGGAAGTAGAAGTAGGCCGGTCCGGAGCCGGACAGCGCGGTCGCCGCGTCCTGCTGGGACTCGGGCAGCCGCAGCGCCTTGCCGACCGAGCTGAAGATCTCCTCGGCGCGCACCAGGTGCTCCTCGGTCGCGTGCGAGCCGCCGGAGATGACGCTCATCCCCTCGTCCACCAGCACCGGCGTGTTGGGCATCACCCGGACCACCGGGGTGCCGGCCGCCAGCCGCTCCTCGAACCAGGCGGTCGGCACCCCGGCCGCGGCCGAGATCACCAGCCGGTCCGGGCTGACGTGCGGGGCCAGCTCCTCCAGCAGGGTGCCCATGTCCTGCGGCTTGACCGCGAGGATCAGGGTGTCGGCCAGCTTGGCGGCCTCGGCGTTGGAGACGGCCGTCACGCCGTAGCGGGCGGCGAGTTCGGCGGCGCGCTCGGGGCGGCGGGCGGTCACCAGGACGTCCGCCGGGTCCTCGCCGGCCCGCAGCAGACCGGAGAGCAGGGCCTCGCCGATCTTGCCGGTGCCCAGGAAGGCGATCTTCTGTCCGTGCGCTGCGCTGCTGCCCATGGTCCGCTCCTTGCCTCGGTACTGCGGCCATCCTCGCACCGCGCGGCACCGGGCGGCGGGACCGTCCGATCCGTGGTCCCCCGGGCCAATCCTCTAGGGAGAAACTCGGGGGTTTCCCCTATGGCTTCCGGCCGTCCGCGGGCGCACCGTGGACCTATGGCACACGACGAGATGTCCCGACGTGAGAACCGGCAACTCGCCGTCGCCTCGGCGACGATGGGCCCGTGGCGGACGGCCGCGGGAGTCGGTGCGGTGGTGGGGGCGACCGCCCTGGGGATCGACGCGATCACCGGGCACTGGTCGCTGAGCATGCTGGCCGGACCGGCCGGCTGGGGCCTGTTCTTCTTCTTCCTCGTCGGCACGCTGGGCGGCCAGTTGCGGCGCGACACCGGCGACCGGCGGCTGCGGCGGTGGGCCAACGAGCACCCGTGGCAGTCGGCACTCCCGGCGGCCGGCGGACTGCTGTTGCTGAACACGCTGGCGCAGCTGTTCCTCGGCGACGCGGGCCTGTTCGCCGCGTTCTTCGAGTCGCTCATCCCGGCCGGCATCCTGCTGACGATCGCCGGCGTGGTGGGGTCGGTGAAGCAGGCCCGCGGCAAGGGCTGAACCCCTGGTCGCACCTCTCCGACCTGGGCAAATGGGGTAAACGTCCGCACTCTGCGCACGAGTTCACCACACGGAGTGCCCCCGATCGACGAATCGTCACACCCCGTCGTCATACTGGCGCGATGCCGATAGCCGAAGATCCGGAACCGCGCCCCTCCGAGGGCCGCGAGCCGGGCGGGTCCGACCCGTCCGGGGCGGGCGGGAAGGACCCGTTCGCAGACCTCGTCCTGGACGAGGACTTCATCAAGTCCGCCAGCGTGAAGGAGCAGTCCGGGCGCACCCGGATGCTGACCGCCCGTTGGAAGCACACCCCGCCGGTCGACCCGGGCGGCCGCCGCTCCGTCAACGACGGCCCGGAGAAGGCCAAGCGACGCTTCGGACGCAAGCCCAAGCTGCAGGTGGTCGACCCCTGGGGCAACCCGCGCCCGCCACGCCGTCGCCGGCTGGAGTGGCGCGCGCCACTGTTCGTCGTACTGACCGTCGCGGTGCTGCTCGCCGCGCTGAACATCGACGGGCTGCGCACCTGGTACGCGGACCACATCGGCGGGAACGGCTCCTCGGCCGCGCACACCCCGGTGCCGACCGTGGCCCCGGAGACGGCCAAGCCGACCACCGCGGCGCCGAAGGTCGACGAGAAGCAGCCGACCGTGGACCACCCGTGGGCCGGCTCCCCCGCCGAGGGCTGGCCGAACGGCGCCGAGGCCTTCGTGCTCCCCGAGGCCAAGGACACCGGCGTCTTCTCCGCCGACCAGGTCGCCGCCCAGCTGCAGCTGGTCAAGGACTACCTGACCGCCGCCAACCTGGACCCGAAGGTGATCGCGGGCGGCCGGCCGGACACCGCGCTCGCGATGCTGGACCGCGACGAGCGGGACCGCGCGACCGCCGCGCTGGCGAACCCGTCCAAGGACACCGACGCGACCAGCTGGTTCAGCCGCTTCGACCCGCGCGAGGCGATCCCGGTCGGTGACGTGGTCAAGGTGCAGGGCCGGATCAGCTTCGAGGGCGACGGGGACAAGGGCGTCCTGGTCCACACCGACTTCAGCTTCGTGTACCCGCTGCGCCCCGGTCCGGAGGCCGGGAAGCGGGCCGGATCGTCCGCCCCGTCGGCGGGCGCGCCGCAGCCGACGAAGCCGGCCGCGCCCCAGGGCGGCGGCACGGCCAAGCCGGTGGGGCTGGTGGTGCCGGTGGACAACGTGGCCGGGGACACCTGGACCACCCGCACGGTCGTGCGCCGGGTGGAGAACTTCCGCTTCTACGACCCGGGCCGCTACCAGGTCAACCCAAAGAAGCTGGTGATCGCCGACGGCACCACCTCGGACTCCGCCAACTCGGCCTGCGACGTCTACGACGGCTACTACCACCCGCAGTTCGACCAGTTCGCGCCCGCGCTGCCGGACAGCCCGGACGCCCGGCCGACCGGCCCGGAGACCGACCCGTACGACCGCAGCAAGGACCTGTCCACCGAGCCCGGCGGGTGCGGCTCGGTCAGCCGCTACTGACCACGGTCAGCGCTTGCGCTTGCCCCGGCCCGGCGCCTTGGTGCCGGGCCGGCCGCTGCGGTTCGGCTGACGCTTCCCGTGCTGCTCGACGGCCCGCTGGTAGGCGGCCCGCCTGACCCCCTCGCCGGGGGCCTCGACCAGGCTGCGGGCGAAGTAGGCGGCCAGCGAGCCGGCCCCGCCGATCAGCCAGACCGCGCCGAGCGACGTGTCCTCGGCCATCCAGCCGGTCAGCTGGTCCTTGCCCTCGGTGAGCACCTTCCAGGTGCGCCGGACGGCCATCATCGAGCAGACCGCGATGGCGGCGGTCAGCAGCCCGTTGAGGAAGCCGCCGCTGTCGGAGATCGCGACGCCCTCGACGCCGAAGCGCAGCACCAGCACCGCGGCGGCGGTCGCGACCAGGGCGCCGACCGAGACGCCGACCCGGCGCGGCCAGTAGCCGTTGTCCCGGTTCAGCCAGCTGGTGCCGAAGAAGCGGATCGGCTCCGGCTCGGGGGCGCCGGCGGGCTTGGGGGGGGGGGTGGGGGGCTGCTCGCTCACGCCCCCGATTATCACCCGACGCCCACGGACGACGGAGGAGCCGTCCCCACCGCGGGACGGCTCCTCCGTTCGCTCGCCGGGATCAGCCGAGCTTGCCGACGTCCCGGACGGCGCCCTTGTCCGCCGAGGTGGCCATCGCCGCGTAGGCGCGCAGCGCCTGGCTGACCTGGCGGTCGCGGTTCTTCGGCCGGTAGCCGCCCGCGGCCTCCAGGGCGCGGCGGCGCTCGGCGAGGACCTCCTCCGGCACCTCCAGGGAGATCGTCCGGCCCGGGATGTCGATGGCGATGGTGTCGCCGTCCTCGACCAGCGCGATGGTGCCGCCGGAGGCCGCCTCCGGGGAGGCGTGGCCGATGGACAGACCCGAGGTGCCGCCGGAGAAGCGGCCGTCGGTGACCAGCGCGCAGGCCTTGCCCAGACCGCGGCCCTTGAGGAAGGAGGTCGGGTAGAGCATCTCCTGCATGCCCGGACCGCCCTTGGGGCCCTCGTAGCGGATGACGACGACGTCGCCCTCCTTGACCCGCTTGGCGAGGATCGCCTCGACCGCGTCCTCCTGGGACTCGACCACGACGGCCGGGCCGCTGAAGGTCCAGATCGACTCGTCCACGCCGGCCGTCTTCACGATGCAGCCGTCCTCGGCGAGGTTGCCGTACAGCACCGCGAGGCCGCCCTCGACCGAGTAGGCGTGCTCGGCGCTGCGGATGCAGCCCCTGGCGGCGTCGGTGTCCAGCGACTCCCAGCGCTCGGACTGGGAGAAGGCCTCGGCGGAGCGGACGCAGCCGGGCGCGGCGTGCCACAGCTCGACGGCCTCGGCGGAGGGCGAACCGCCGCGCACGTCCCAGGTCTTGAGCCACTCGGCGAGCGAGTCGGCGTGCACGGTGTGGACGTCCTCGTTGAGCAGCCCGGCCCGGTACAGCTCGCCGAGGATGGCCGGGATGCCGCCGGCCCGGTGCACGTCCTCCATGTAGTACGAGCCGTTGGGCGCGACCTTGGACAGGCAGGGCACCTTGCGGGAGATCGCGTCGATGGCCCGCATGTCGAAGTCCAGCTCGGCCTCCTGGGCGGCGGCGAGCAGGTGCAGGATGGTGTTGGTCGAGCCGCCCATGGCGATGTCCAGGGCCATGGCGTTCTCGAAGGCGGCGCGGGTGGCGATCGCGCGCGGCAGCACCGAGGCGTCGTCCTGGCCGTAGTAGCGGTCGGCGATCCCGACGACCGTCCGGCCCGCCTTCTCGTACAGCGCCCGGCGGGCGGTGTGGGTGGCGAGCACCGAGCCGTTGCCGGGCAGCGAGAGGCCGATCGCCTCGGTGAGGCAGTTCATCGAGTTGGCGGTGAACATGCCGGAGCACGAGCCGCAGGTCGGGCAGGCGTTCTCCTCGATGATCGCGATGTCCTCGTCGGAGACGTTCTCGTTGACCGCCTGGGAGATCGCGTCGACCAGGTCCAGCTTGCGCACGGTGCCGTCGACCAGGGTGGCCTTGCCGGCCTCCATCGGGCCGCCGGAGACGAACACGGTCGGGATGTTGAGGCGCAGCGCGGCCATCAGCATGCCCGGGGTGATCTTGTCGCAGTTGGAGATGCAGATCAGCGCGTCGGCGCAGTGGGCGTTGACCATGTACTCGACCGAGTCGGCGATCAGGTCGCGCGAGGGCAGCGAGTAGAGCATGCCGCCGTGGCCCATCGCGATGCCGTCGTCCACGGCGATGGTGTTGAACTCGCGCGGGATGCCGCCCGCCTGCTTGATCGCCTCGGAGACGATCCGGCCCACCGGCTGCAGGTGGGTGTGGCCGGGGACGAACTCGGTGAAGGAGTTGGCGACCGCGATGATCGGCTTGCCGAAGTCCTCGCGGGCTACGCCGGCCGCCCGGAGAAGCGCCCGGGCGCCTGCCATGTTGCGACCGTGGGTGACCGTACGGGACCTCAGCTCGGGCACTGTGCTCCACTCCTTCGGGGCTCTCGACGGCTCCCCGCGGGAGAGGGAGGTGCGGGGGCCGCTGGTGGTTTCCGAGCCTACGCCCGCCGTCCGGCCGCCGGACATCCCGTCCGGGATGCGGGCAGGCGCGGTCACCCCCTGAGGTCAGCCGGGCTTGACGGCCACGGTGAGGTCCAGGATGAACGGTTCGACCACGACGCCGTCCGGGAAGTCGGCGCGCAGGGCCTCCCGTTCGACGGCCAGGATCGGAGCGCGCTCCTCGGGGGTGAGCGAGGCCAGGAAGGAGCGGGAGGTGAGGTCGGTGAGCACGTGCTCGACGGTGACCCGCCGCTCCCAGCGCAGCCGCGCGTGCCCGACCGCCAGCCCGGCCGGGGCGAAGTGGCGGGTGTGCTCGGTGATCCGGCCGTAGCCGTGGTAGCGGCCGGGCAGCGCGGCGGTCAGCCGCTCGACCCGGGCCCGGACCCAGGGCACGGTCTCGTCGGGCACGTTCCACCAGGCGGCGAGCGCGCCGCCGGGCCGCAGCACCCGGATCGCCTCCGGGACGGAGCGCTCCGGGCGGGTCCAGTGGAAGGCCTGGGCGTAGCAGATCAGGTCGGCGGAGTCGTCGTGGAAGGGCAGGTCGTCGCCGTTGCCGCGGACCAGCGGGAGCTGCGGCGAGGCGGCCCGGAACTGGGCGGCCATCCCGGCGTACGGCTCGACGGCGATCACGTCCGCGCCGCGGGCGGCCAGCAGCCGGGTCGCGATGCCGGTGCCGGCGCCGACGTCCAGGACCCGGGCCCCCTTGAGGCTGCGGCCCCAGAGCCGCTCCAGCTCGTCGAACAGCTCGTCCGGGTAACTCGGGCGGGCCCGGTCGTACTCGGCGGCCACCGAGCCGAAGCTCTGGGCCAGTTCACGGAAGTTGCCGAGCTCGCTGAAAAGCCGATCGTTCGTCACCGCTCTCCCTCGGTACGGAAGTTCGCGCCCCCGTGGGCCCGGGCTCAGCGTACGCGCGAGGGGGTGGCCAGGTGCAAGCGGGTGAAGGCGAGGGCCTCGGCGAGATCGGCCTCGCGTTCGGCGGGGGACGCGGCGCGCCGGGTGTTGACCTCCAGCACCACGTGGCCGTCGAAGCCGGTGCGGGCCAGGTGCTCCAGCAGCTCGGCGCAGGGCTGCTTGCCCCGGCCGGGGATCAGGTGCTCGTCCTTCCCGGAGCCGCTGCCGTCGGCCAGGTGGACGTGGGCGAGGCGCTCGCCCATCCGCTCGACCATGGCGAAGGCGTCGATCCGCGAGGTCGCGACGTGCGAGAGGTCGATGGTGAAGTGCCGGTACTCCTCGTCGGTGACGTCCCAGCCGGGGGCGTACGCGAGCACCTCGCGGTCGCGGTAGCGCCACGGGTACATGTTCTCGACGGCGAAGCGGACGTCGGTCTCGCCCGCCATCCGGTTGATGCCCTCGACGAACTCGCGGGCGTACTGGCGCTGCCAGCGGAACGGCGGGTGGACGACCACGGCGCTCGCGCCGAGCTTCTCGGCCGCCGCCCGGGCCCGGACCAGCTTGGTCCACGGGTCGGTGGTCCACACCCGCTGGGTGATCAGCAGGCAGGGCGCGTGCACGGCCAGGATCGGCAGCTGGTGGGCGTCGGAGAGCCGGCGCAGGGCCTCGATGTCCTGGCTGACCGGGTCGTTCCAGACCATCACCTCGACCCCGTCGTAGCCGAGCTTGGCGGCCAGCTCGAAGGCCACGGTGGTGCTGGCCGGGTACACCGAGGCGGTGGACAGGACCACCTTGGTGTCGGGGATGTGCAGGGCGGGGTGCTGGGGCAGCACCAGCCGGTCGGTGGTGCGCAGCAGCGGCGGGCGGGCGGCGTCGCGCTTGGCGGCCTTGACCGAGCGCACCGACTGGACGGCGGCCTTGGCGGCGCCGGCGGCCCGGGCGGTGCGGGTCTCCCGCGGTTCCTTCGGTTCCTTCGGTTCCTTCGCGGTGGCGGCCGGCTGCCGCGCGGTCTGCCTCACCGTGGTCTTCGCGTCCGCGGTCCTCTGGGCCTCGGCCCTGGCCTCCGCGGTCTTCCGGGCCGTGGCCCGCTTCTCCGCGGCCTTCTTGGCGGTCGCGGTGGCGGCCTTCTTCGCGGTGCGCTGGGCCGCCTGGGCCGCCTGGACCGCCTTGGCGGCCTGGCCGGCGGTGGCGCCCTTGACAGCCTTGCCGACACCCGGCTTGCCGAGCCGGCGGCGCGGAGCGTCCGGCCGCGGCTGCCCGTCCCCGGGCGCGCGGCCCTCCCGCGTCCCGTCCTCGCCCGCTGGTTGCACCACGGGAGACAGCGTAAGCGGAGCACGCGCCGAACGGGACCGGATGCCCGGCGCAGTGACCGGCGGCACGTTCGCCCGGCGGGCGCGCTCCGGGTCGGGCACGGGGTGGCCGCGTTACGGCGTGAGCGCGGGGCGGCGGCGGTCGGCGGGGCTGTCCATGGCGTCCAGCTGGCGCAGGATGATGCCCTCGCGCAGCGCCCACGGGCAGACGTCCAGCTCCTCCAGGCCGAACAGGTCCATCGCGGCGTCCGCGACCAGCGCCCCGGCCAGCAGCTGCTTGGCCCGGCCCTCGGAGACGCCGGGGATCTGCGCGCGCTCGGCGACGGTCATCGTGGACAGCCGCGGCAGCCAGGCGGACAGCCCGCTGCGGGTGAGCCGGCGGTCGGTGTACGGGCCCGCGTCGGCGGCCGCGGCGCCGGTCATCCGGGCCAGCTGCTTGAAGGTCTTGGAGGTGGCGACGGCGTGCTTCGGCGGCCCGAGCCGGGAGATCTCGCCGACCACGTTGGCGATCTCGGCCCGGATGTGCCTCCTCAGCTCGCGCAGCCGGTCCGGGTCGGCGACGTCCCCGGGCAGCCAGCCGGCCGTCAGCCGGCCGGCGCCCAGCGGCAGGGAGCAGGCGACGTCCGGCTGCTCGTCCAGGCCGCAGGCGATCTCCAGCGAGCCGCCGCCGATGTCCAGGTTGAGCAGCCGGCCCGAGGACCAGCCGAACCAGCGGCGGACGGCCAGGAAGGTGAGCCGGGCCTCGTCCTGTCCGGACAGCACCCGCAGCTCGACCCCGGTCTCGGCGGCGATCCGGCGCAGCACCTGCTCGCCGTTGGCGGCCTCGCGGACGGCGGAGGTGGCGAAGGGCAGGATGTCGACCACGCCCTTGTCCTCGGCGACCCGCAGCGAGGAGGCGATGTGACCGATCAACCGCTCGACCCCGGCCTCGCTTATCGCGCCGGACTCGTCCAGCAGCTCGGCCAGGCGCAGCTCGGCCTTGTGGGAGTACGCGGGCAGCGGGGCTGCACCCGGATGGGCGTCCACCACGAGGAAGTGGACCGTGTTGGAACCTACGTCGAGCACACCGAGTCGCATAACTCTCCACGCTACGCGATCCGACCCCGCCGGAGATCGGTTGTGACGGTATTCGCGCTGGTCCCGGTCGTTCCCGACCGTTCCGGGTGCGATCGCTGTCCGTGCGGCTCTCTGCCCGTGCGGCTCAGTGCCCGCGAGGTCCGGCCCGATGCCCGGTACGGCAGTTGGTGTCCACCCAGCGGCGGGCCGGGCCCGGGGTGTCGGTGATCAGGCCGTCGGCGTCCCGAGCGGCCATCAACTGCCAGGACTCCTCGTCGTCCAGCGTCCACACGTACACCTCGCGCCCGGCCTTGCGCTCGGCGGCGATCCGGGCGGCGCCGGCGAGGCCCGAGTCCAGGGCGATGCCGTCCAGCTTGAGGTCGCCCGGGTCGTCGGCGATCCCGCCGCCCTGGATCAGCACCACCGGCAGGGCCGGTGCGACGGCGTGGGCCCGGCGCAGGTGGTCGGCGGAGAAGGAGTAGAGGACGACGTGCGCGTCGCTGCCGGCGGCGAGCCGGGCGATCCGGGCGACGGCCTCGGGGCGCTGCCACTTGATCTCCATCAGCAGCGTGGTGCGGCTGCCGGAGAGGCGCTCGAGCAGTTCCTCCAGGGTCGGGACGGGCTGGGCCGGGCCGGGGCCGACGGTCACCCGCAGGGCGGCGACCTGGGCGGCGGTCAGGTCCGCGACGGCGCCCTTGCCGTTGGTCGTGCGGTCCACGGAGGGGTCGTGCATCAGGACCGGGACGCCGTCCTTGGTGGTCTGGACGTCGGTCTCCAACCAGTCGGCGCCCTGGTCGAGGGCGGCCTCGAAGGAGGCCATGGTGTTCTCCGGCGCGTTGCGCGGCGCTCCCCGGTGCCCGATCACCACCGGGGACCCGCACACCGGCGCCGCCACGGCCGACCGGGCCCGCAGCGCGGGGCCCCCGGCGGCGCACCCGGTGGCCAGGACCGCGAGGGCGGCCAGGACGGCCGTCCGGGCGGTGCGGGGCGAGGCGGTCACGGCTCGGTGCTCCGGCTGCTGCTTCGGTCGATCAGAGCAGGCCGTCCCACAGCTGCTCCACCACGACGGCCCACCAGTTCTCCGGATCGTCGTAGACCGTGCCGTCCAGTTCCGCCAGCGCCCGTTGCAAGGCGTCCACCGCCGCGCCCGCGGCGGCCGGGTCGAGCCCGCGCAGAGCCTGCCACCAGCCGGCGAACACCTCCAGGCAGCGGACGAAGGACCGCAGATCGGCGTTGCAGTGCCGGGCGGTCCCGTAGTCGGGGTCGACCGCCCGGACGGTGCCCCGCTCGGCGTCGAGGGTGATGACCGCCCAGCCGTCCGAGCCCAGCACCAGCTGCCCCGCGAACGCGAGGCGCTCGCGCTCGGCCGCCCGGGTGCCGCCGCCGAGCGCCGCCAGATGCGCGATCAGCGGCGGGAGCACGCTGCCCGGGCGGGAGCCGTCCGCGATCGCCTCCAGCCCCGGGTGGTGCAGCGCGAAGAAGCCCTCGACGGCCACCGGCACCCCCACCGCCAGCAGCAGCGCGGCCGCCTCCCCGGGCAGCTCGGCCCGCCCCACGTCCGCCGGGTCGAAACGCCGCACGCCCGACGGGCCGAACCGTTCGGCGAGCCGTCGCGTCAACTCCCGGTCCGGCTCCGGCGGCAGCGGCTGGACGGCACGCGGGAACGGCACCCGGTTGCGGGCCGGCCCCTCCGGCGATGCGGGCAACTCCCGTACCGCGGCGGCCCGGTGGTCGGAGCGCGGGCCGTACGGGAGGTCGAAGTCCAACCGCAGGTGCGGGAGTTCGGCCGCCAGCGCGTACGCCCAGTAGCCGCCGGGCAGCGCGCTCAGCCGCAGATCGGTCCGCACCGCCAGCACGTCCTGCGCCGCCACCCCCTGCTCCCGCAGCCACCACCAGCCGCGCAACGCCGGATGCGGCAGGCCGGCGGCGGACCGCAGCGCCAGCGAACGGGTCTCGCCGGCGGCGTCCCGGTACGTCAGCTCGGCCCGGGCACCCCGGCCGGTCGCCGGCGGCAGGGTCGGGTCGTACCCGCCCGCCCCCACGAAGTCCCGGTAGAGCCCCACCACTTCGTCCACCGGAACCGACGGCCACACCGTGAACCGCCCGCTCTCCCGGTCCACCACGGCACACGCGGCCCCCACCTCCTCCGGCGCCCGCCGCTCCCCCGTCCGCGGGTCCACCTCCACCCGCACCGGCTCCGCCCACACCACCCACCCGAGCTCGAACTCGTGCGCACACACCCGCCGCACCGCCCCGGCCCCCTGCGGCAGATCCCCGTTGATCCACCGATGCCCCGCCTCCACCGCCTGCGCCCGCGAGATCACCCAGCCACCCCCGTCATCGAGTCGAAACCCCACCATCATCCAGTCAGTTCGAGCCGAAGACCTCGATGCGGCACTTCGCGGCACCGCTCCGTTCGATCCTCGCGTCACTGGTGATCAGCGTCGCGGCGAGAGCCTCGGCCAGGGCGACGTACTGGGCGTCGTGGGCGCTCAGGTTCCCGTGGAGCACCTGGACGCGATCCCACAGAAGAAGCGTCTCGTGCCGGACGAGCGGGAGCTGCCGGTAGGCGTCGATGGCCTTGGCGACTTCGCGCTCCGTGAGCTTGCCCGCCCTTCGCATGCCGAGCAGGGCGGACTGGATCTCGTAGTCGATCAGCGTGGGCACGGCGACGGCATCAGCAGCGCTCACCCGGGTACGGACGGCGAAGCCGAGCGGATCGCGACTGGCGAGGAAGTGCACGAGGGCGGAGCAGTCGATGACGACCGTCCCACTCACCGCCCAGACCGTCCCTCGTCGATCGCGGCCAGCACGTCTTCCGTGCTGATGCTGGCGCTGGTCTCCCGGTTCAGGCGCGCCACCATCTCCGCCAGCGTGGGCTTGGATGTCTCGCGCGCGATGAGATCGAGGAAGTAGGCCTGGAGGGACTTACCGGCCTGGGCGGCACGAACCTTCAAGGTCTGGATCTGGTCATCCGGGACGTCCCGGATCGTCAGGGCAGTCATGTCTGCATTGTAGCGCCAATGCATGCAAAGTGCAGATATCGGTGCGGGGGTACTCAGGCGGCGGCCAGGTCGAGGGGGCGGCCTTCGGGGCTGAGGGCGATGGCCCAGAGGCCCTGGGTGGCGGGGTGGAGGGGGGTGGGGCTGTGGCGGGCGAGCTGGTGGTCGAGGTAGGTGACGGTGTCCCGGTGGTTGACGGCGTTCCAGGCGTGGGGGCGGCCGTAGGCGTCGAGGGTGAGGAGGACGGCCTGGGCGCCGTGGCCGGCGCGGCGGAGTTCGTCGGCGAGGCGGGTGAAGGCCCGGCCGCCGTCGCCGAGGTCGCGGAAGGGTGCGCCGAGTTCGCGTTCGGCGCGGTCGCGGCCGCCGCGTTCGCCGGCGTCGCCCTCGGTGGGGATGCGCGGGGCGGCGCAGGTGGGGCGGCCGGTGTAGGTGTCGACGGCGGAGAGGGCGATCTCCAGGCTGTTGTTGGCCCGGCCGGGTTCGCGGTGGCCGCCGGCGTTGACGGCCTCGGTCCAGGCGCCGACGGCCGGGTCGGGATGCCGGGCGGGCAGGTCGTCCTCGTCGCGGGGGATCCGGCGTTCGAGTTCGGCCTGGTGCTGGGGGTCGACCGGCCCGAGCCCGCCGGGCAGGCCGTACGGGCGGCTGTCCGCGATGGTGCGCGGCCGGAGCTCGGGGTCGTCGGCGAGCGGGCCGCGCCGGGCGCGCAGGGCGAGTTGGAGCGCCATCGCGTGGGCGGTGGCGACGGGGACGGCGCCCCAGGCCAGGGTCGGGTCGGCGGGGGCCGCGGCGGTGTCCCGGCGGCGGCCGTCGGCCTGGTGCGGTTCGGGCCGGCCGATGACCGGGGTGGTGCCGACGATCGGCGGCTCGGCCGGGGGCGGCGGCGCGGTGACCGGACCGGGCGCGGTGACCGGGGACGGCGCGGCCCCCACCGGAGTGCGGGGCGCGCCCGGCCGGGGCTCGACGATGCCGGGGGTGCCGGCCGCGGGCGCCCCCGCCACCGGGGCGCCGGCCACGGGCGCCGCGCCGACGACGCCTCCGGGCGCCCCCGTCCCGACGCCGCTGCCGAAGGGGGCCGCCATGTGCACGGGGGATCCCCCGCCGCCCACCGCGAGCGGCCCGGGCCCGACCGGCCCGACCGCGCCGGCCGGCGGGTAGCCGCCCGCGTACGCCGGCGTCCCGAACTGCCCGGCCACCCCGACCACCCCGACGTGCCGGGCGGGCGCGGGCGAGTCCGGCGTCGGGCCGTACCCGGGGCCCCCACCGGACGGCGGGACGGTCGGCGCGGCGGTGGGCGCGGCGGTGGGCGCGGGCGGCGCGCTCACCGAGTCCGTCCGTACGGTCACCGGCGCGCCGCCACCGCCACCCCCACCGCCGCTGTGTGCGGGAGCCTGGAGCGGGTAGTCCCCGTCCGACCAGCCCGCCGCGACCGACCCGCCGCCCTGGTACGAGGGCGCGGACCGCACCACCGGACCGTCGTCCCGCGCGGGCGGCGCCCAGTCGGAGGAGGAAGAGGCGGGAGCGGAGGAGACGGCAGCCGCCGCGGCCCGGTGCGACCCGCCGTACGAGGGGCCCGGGGCCGGGGCGGCGGCGGCCACCGGGTCAGCGGCCTCGGACGGAGCCACGGAGGACACCGCGGACACGGAGGACGCCACCGACGGCGCCACCGTCGAATCCACCACCGGCACCACGGCCGACACCGTCACCGGTCCCGAGGCCTTCGGGTCGGCCTTCGGATCGAGCTTCGGATCAGCCGTGGGGTCGGTCGTCGGGTCCCCCGCCACGGCCCGCGGATCCGTCAGGTCCGCCAGCGCCAGCCCGTGCAGTGGCCTGCCCGCCTCGTCGGTGAGCACCGGCTTGCCGTGCTCGTCCCGCTGGACGGCCAGGTCGGCCACCCCGACCACCGGTTTGCCGTCCGGCCCGGTGACCACGAGCAGCCCGGCGGCGTCGGTGACCGGGGTGCCGTCGGAGCGCAGCACGACGGGCTTGCCGTCCGCGCCGAGGACCGGCTGCCCCTGGGCGTCGAGCTTGACGCTGAGCCCGGGCACGCCGACCACGGGCTTGCCGTCCTTGCCGGGGAGCAGGACCAGCCCGGTGCCGTCCGCCCCGAGGACGCCGGGCTCGCCGAGTGCGGCGGGCAGTCCGGCGGCGCGCGGGTCGAAGCCGCCCTTGGTGCGGTAGGAGGCGGAGGTGATCCCGGTCCCCGCGGTGGTGCCGAGCCGCAGCAGGGCGACGGCGGCGGGCTCCTTGAGCGCGGTGGACAGGGCGTCCTGCATGCTGCGGCCGAGTTCGGCGAGCAGCCCGGCGATCTTCAGCCCGGCCGCCTCGACCGCGACGTCCTCGACGCCCGCGGCGACCTGGGTGGTGGCGGCGGTCCGCACGCCGTCCGCGACGCCGGTGACGGCCTTCCGCAGGCCGCCGAACACCCCGGTCCGCTCGGTACCGGCGTCGGTCTTCGCCGCGGTGGCGACCGTGGCCGCGGTCTGCTGGACCGCGGCGGCCTGCTGCTGGGCCTGCTTGAGTTCGGCGGCCAGGTTCTGCAGGGTGGCGATGATCTCGGCCTTGCAGCCGTCCACGGCCCGCGCGGCGGTGTCGAAGGCGGTGCCGACCAGCCCGACCGCGGTGTGGGCGTCGTCCAGGTGGCCCTTGCCGCCGCCGCTGAAGGTCCGCCAGTACGCGGCGAAGGACTCGACGGCGTGGCCGGAGTTGTCGGAGGTCACCCGCTGGACGGACTCCCCGCAGCGGCGGGTGAGCCGGTCGGCCTCGGAGCCGAACTCCCGCCAGAGCGCGGCCGCTTTGCGCAGCGCCTCCTCGTCGGCCTGCGGCCAGGGCCGGCCGGTCCTGGCCAGCAGCGGGACCAGGTCCTCGGGCAGTTTCCGGGACACGCGCATCTCCCCCTTCGAGCCGGGCGGCTCAGACCGACATGTCCTCGGGGACGACCGGCGCCGCCCCCGGGGTTGCCGACCCGGCAACCGAGTACACCGCGGGTGACACCCCCGACCCGGACGGGTACGCCCCGGGGTCGGCCTTCGCCCCGAAGCCGTCCGCCGTCGAGGTGTCCGTGTCGGCGGTCCGCTCGGCCATCGCGTGCAGTCCGGCCCCGACCCGGCCCACCCCGCCGGCCAATCCCTTGAGCCCGCCGAGGAGTTCACCGTGCGCCGGGCCGTACACGGCGGCGAAGGCGCCGCCCGGCTTGTCCGTGCCCCAGGGTGTGCCGAGCGCGGCGAGGCCCTTCTCCAGGGCGCCGACGGCCTTGCCCAGCTCGCGCCCGATCCGCTCGAACTCCCGCCCCTCGCCGCGCAGTTCCCACGGCTTGATGACGAACCCGGCGCTGCCGCCGTCGGACGTCCCGGTGCTGCCGCCTGCCATCCCCGTACCTCCCCGTAGCGGACCGGCCGCCATCCTAGGCACGCTCCCGTCCGCCCCGTGCCGACCGCCGGACCTCTTCACCCCGCCTTCACGCCGCCCGGGGCCGGCCCGGAGTTCGACCCGACGGCGGGCCCGGGGCGCGGCCACCCGCCCGTACGCCCCCGCGAAGCTCTACCCTTGCCGGGTGGCACCAGCAGAAACGTCCAAGAAGAAGGCCAAGGCCAAGCCCTCGGCCTCCCCCGCCCCCGTCGACCTCGCGATGCCGACCCTGCGCCGCGAGATCCCGCGCGACGAGGTCCCGCTCGACTTCCCGCGCGCCTGGGTCGAGTTCGCCGACCCCGCCGACGAGGAGCAGGTCTTCCGCTGCGACCTCACCTGGCTGACCTCCCGCTGGTCCTGCGTCTTCGGCCAGGGCTGCCACGGCATCCGCGAGGGCCGCGGCGAGTCGGACGGCTGCTGCACGCTGGGCGCGCACTACTCGGACGAGGACGACGAGAAGCGCGTCCTGGGGCACGCGGCGCGGCTGACCCCCGAGCTGTGGGAGAACTTCGCCGAGGGCACCGACGCCAAGGGCCGGATCAGGTCCGACGGCGGCATCACCATGCTGGACGAGGACGGCGACCGGCAGACCCGTCGGGTGGGCGGCGCCTGCATCTTCGTGAACAGCCCCGACTTCGCGGGCGGCGCCGGCTGCGCCCTGCACGCGCTGGCCCTCAAGGAGGGCCGCGAGCCGCTGGAGACCAAGCCGGACGTCTGCTGGCAGCTGCCGATCCGCCGCACCTACGACTGGATCGACCGCCCCGACGACACCCGCTACCTCCAGGTCTCGATCGGCGAGTACGACCGCCGCGGCTGGGGCCCGGGCGGCCACGACCTGCACTGGTGGTGCACCGGGGCCCCGGCGGCGCACCAGGGCGCGGAGCCGGTGTACGTCAGCTACCGCCCCGAGCTCACCGAGCTGATGGGCCCGGCCGGCTACGAGGTGCTGGCCCGGCTGTGCGAGGAGCGGATCGCCACCAAGGGCGACCGCAAGGTGGCCCCGCACCCGGCCGACCCGGGCAAGAAGGCCAGGAAGGGCTGACCTGCTCGCCGGCTCCGCCCCACCTGTCGACGGCCCTACCTGTCGACGGTCCTACTTGTCGATGTCGCCGACCACGAAGAACATCGACCCGAGGATCGCCACCATGTCCGCCACCAGCGTCCCGGGCAGCAGCTCGGTCAGCGCCTGGATGTTGTTGAAGGACGCCGAGCGCAGCTTGAGCCGCCACGGGGTCTTGTCGCCGCGCGAGACCAGGTAGTAGCCGTTGATCCCGAGCGGGTTCTCGGTCCACGCGTAGGTGCTGCCCTCGGGTGCCTTGAGCACCTTGGGCAGCCGCTGGTTGACCGGGCCGGGCGGCAGGGTGGCGAGCTTGTCGAGGCAGGCGTCGGCGAGGTCCAGCGCGTTGAGGGTCTGCTCCAGCAGGCACTCGAAGCGGGCCAGGCAGTCGCCCTCCTCGCGGGTGACCACGGTGAGCACCTGCCGCAGCTCCTCGGAGCCGTACGCGAGGTAGGGCTCGTCGCGGCGCAGGTCGAAGTCGAGGCCGCTGGCCCGGGCGATCGGGCCGCTGACCCCGTACGCCTCGGCCTGCGCCCGGGTGAGGACGCCGACGCCGGCGGTGCGGGCGCGGAAGATCTCGTTGCCGAGGACGAGGTCCTCGAAGACCGGCATCTGGGAGCGGACGGTGGCGACGGCCGTGCGGACCCGGCCGAGCCAGCCGGCCGGGAGGTCCTCCTTGAGGCCGCCGACCCGGTTGAACATGTAGTGCATCCGGCCGCCGGAGGCCTCCTCCAGCACGTGCTGGAGGTCCTCGCGGCCGTGGAAGGAGTGGAAGATCGGGGTGATCCCGCCCAGCTCCAGCGGGTAGGACCCGAGGAACATCAGGTGGTTGAGCACCCGGTTGAGCTCGGCCAGCAGGGTGCGGACCCACACCGCCCGCTCGGGGACCTCCATGCCGAGCATCCGCTCGACGCCGAGGACGACACCGAGTTCGTTGGAGAAGGCGGAGAGCCAGTCGTGCCGGTTGGCCAGCATGATGATCTGCCGGTAGTCACGGGCCTCGAACAGCTTCTCCGCGCCCCGGTGCATGTAGCCGATCACCGGCTCGGCGGTGACGATGCGCTCGCCGTCGAGCAGCAGGCGCAGCCGCAGCACGCCGTGCGTGGCGGGGTGCTGCGGGCCGATGTTGAGCACCATGTCGGTGGTGCCCGCCTCGCCGGTGAAGTTCTCGGCTCCCGCCCCGATGCCGACCGTGGTCTCCCTCATGAACCCAGAGTCTGCCATCCCGGCACCGACTCCAAGCTCGCTGGTACCGACATGTGGACGGCCTGCAGGACCCACCCGAAACCGCCCAGCCCGCCCGGGTCGGTCAGCTCGGCCCCCTCCCCGGCACCGCTCAGCGCCCGCAGGTAGCCCGCCGGGTCGGTGGAGGCCAGCGCGAGCGACGGGCGTTCGCCGCTCACCCCGAGCGCGCGCAGGGCCTCGCGCTGGGTCGTCCACAGGCTGTGGAAACCGGGCACCGCGATCGAGTCCAGCGCGACGTGCGCGGTGACGTCGCAGGAGCCGTCCGGCACCGGGGCGACCTCCCGGCCGTCCCGGAAACCGGCGTACGTCCCGAACGGCGGCCGCCGACCGGCGGTGTGCCCGTAGTCCACGGCGACGGCCAGTCCGCGCTCCAGCCCGGCCACGGCCCGCGCCCAGGCGGCGTCCCGGGGGCCGCCGAACTCCACCACCCCGCCGGGCTCGGTGACCGGCCACCAGCGCTCGGCCCAGGCCGCGTCCGCCGCCGAGACCGGCTCGCCGAGGCGCTCCTCGCCGGTGGCGGTGTCCACCTCCCGGTAGCGCAGCACGCCGTCCCCGTCCACCTCCCCCGCGTCCAGCGGCACGTTGTCCAGCCACTCGTTGGCGAACAGCAGCCCGGTCAGGCCGCTCGGCAGCGCGTCCGTCCACAGGGCTGTGGACGGCAGCCCTGCCGGGCGCTCCGCGAGCTCCACGCCGTACGGGCGCAGCCGCGCCAGCACCTCGCCGGGCAGCTCGGCCAGCACGCCGGTCAGCAGTTCCCCCCGCCCGGCCCCGACGTCGACCAGGGCCAGCTCCTCCGGACGGTCGAGGGCCTCGTCAACCTCCAGCAGCAGCCGGGCCACCGCACGGGCGAACCTCGGCGAGGCGTGCACCGAGGTGCGGAAGTGCCCGGCCGGGCCCTCCGGCCTGCGGTAGAAGCCGCCGTCCGGGTCGTACAGGGCCTGTTCCATGGCGGGCGCCCACCGCATCCAAGTCATGGGGCGGGACGCTACCGGGCGTCCGGGAGCCCCTCCCAACCGGAGCCGGGGCTTCTCCGACCTACGGAGTAGGACGGATCGCCCTACCGGCGGACCTGGACACCTCGCGCGACTGCCTAGGCTTGAGACGTGCATCGACTCAACGCCTGGCTCCGCCGTCACCCCATGGTGGTCGACGCCGCCTGGGCGTCGATCGTGCTCTTCCTCGGCCTGCTGCCGAACTCCGACTACGCCGACAGCGGCTGGCGCCTCGACTCCGAGATCCTGGTCGCGGTGCTGCTGCCGCTGCTGATGGTCTTCCGTCGGCGCTTCCCCGACGTCACCGTCTCCGCCGCCACCGGCGTCGCCCTCGCCCAGGTGACCGCCGACATCGAACCGGGCGGCTCCGCCATCGCCTACCTGGTCTTCGCCTACACCGGCGCCGCCTTCGGCCAGAAGTGGACCTCCCGGCTGGCCCTGGCCGCCGGACTGTCCGCCGGGCCGCTGGTGTTCTGGCAGATGAACCCGCTGAAGACGACGGTGCAGGCCGGCGAGGCGCACACCCGCCCGTACAACCTCGCCGAAGCAGTGCTGATCATGGTGCTGATGAGCACCCCGTTCATCCTCTGCTGGGCCTGGGGCCGGCTGACCAGGGTGCGCCGCGCCTACCTGACCGAGCTGGAGGACCGCGCGGCCCGGCTGGAGCGCGAGCGGGACGCCCAGGCCAAGGTGGCGGTCGCCGCCGAGCGCGCCCGGATCGCCCGCGAACTGCACGACGTGGTGGCGCACAACGTCTCGGTGATGATCGTCCAGGCCGACGGCGCCGCGTACGTCCTCGACAACTCCCCCCAGCAGGCGAAGGAGGCGCTCGGCACGATCGCCTCCACCGGACGGCAGGCGCTGGTCGAGATGCGCCGCCTGCTGGGCGTGCTGCGCACCGCCGACACCGCCGAGGAGTACGTCCCCCAGCCGGGCGTCGAGGAGCTGCCGGAGCTGCTGGAGCAGGTCCGTACGGCCGGGCTGCAGGTGGACTACGCGACCTCCGGGCACCCGCGCGAACTGCCGCGCGGCGTCGAGCTGACGGTCTACCGGATCGTCCAGGAGGCGCTGACCAACGTCCGCAAGCACGGCGGCCCCGACGTGCACGCCCGGGTCGCGGTCGACTTCGGCGAACGCGAGCTGGCCGTCCTGGTGGAGGACGACGGGCGCGGCAGCACCGACGAACAGCTGGCCGCCGGCGGAGCGGACGGTCTGGGCCACGGCCTGATCGGCATGCGCGAGCGGGTCGGCATGGTCAGCGGCAGCCTCGACGTGGGCCCCCGCCCCGGCGGCGGCTTCCGGATCCGCGCCGTCCTCCCGCTCAAGGCCGCACACTGACCTCCCGCCCTCTTTAGGAGCCACCTTGACCATCCGCGTGATGCTCGTCGACGACCAGGAACTGCTGCGCACCGGCTTCCGGATGATCCTCCAGTCCCAGGGCGACATCGAGATCGCCGCCGAGGCCGGCGACGGCGCGCAGGCCCTGGAACTGCTGCGGCACACGTCGGTGGACGTGATCCTGATGGACGTGCGGATGCCGCGCCTGGACGGGGTGCAGGCGACCCGCCGGATCTGCCTGGCCGAGGACGGCGGCCCGCTGCCGAACGCCCCGCACGTGCTCATCCTCACCACCTTCGACCTGGACGAGTACGCCTTCGCCGCGCTCAAGGCCGGGGCCAGCGGTTTCCTGCTCAAGGACGTCCCGCCGACCGAGCTGGTGGCCGCGATCCGCGCGGTGCACGGCGGTGACGCGGTGGTCGCCCCGACCACCACCCGCCGGATGATCGACCGCTTCGCCGAGGTGCTGCCGACCCCGCAGAGCGCGCCCGGCTCGGACGTCCTCGGCCCGCTGACCGAGCGCGAGCGGGAGGTGTTCCTGCTGGTCGCCCAGGGCCTGTCGAACGGCGAGATCGCGGCCCGGCTGGTGCTCTCCGAGGCCACCGTGAAGACCCACGTCGGCCGGATCCTGGCCAAGCTCGGGCTGCGCGACCGGGTCCAGGGCGTGGTGCTGGCCTACGAGGCCGGACTGATCCGGGCCGGGGCGGCGGACTAGGGACGCCTGCTGGGGCCGCCCGTACACTGGGGCGGTACGTCCGGTACCCGCAGGTGGACTGGAACGGTCATTCAGGACAAGGGTGGGCGCGTGACTTCGTCCGAATTCGCCGACTTCGGCGACCCGAGCGACCCCGGCAACCGACCGGCCCGCCTGGCCGTCGGCGTGGTCGGCACCGGCCGGGTGGGCCCCGCGCTGGGCGCCGCGCTGCAGCTCGCCGGGCACACCGTGGTCGCCGCCTCCGGGGTCTCCGCCGCCTCCCGCCGCCGCGCGGACGCGCTGCTGCCGGGCGTGCGGATCGTCACCCCGCCGCAGGTCATGGCCGCCGCCGACCTGGTCCTGCTGACCGTCCCGGACGACGCGCTGGCCGACCTGGTGGCCGGCCTCGCCGCCACCGGCGCCGTCCGCCCCGGCCAGCTGCTGGTGCACACCTCCGGCGCGCACGGCGTCGGCATCCTGGAGCCCGCCACCCGGGCCGGGGCGCTGCCGCTGGCCCTGCACCCGGCGATGACCTTCACCGGCACCTCCGTCGACCTGGCCCGGCTGGCCGGCTGCCCGTTCGGCGTGACCGCCCCCGAGGAGCTGCGGCCGGTCGCCGAGGCGCTGGTGGTGGAGATGGGCGGGGAGCCCGAGTGGGTGCCCGAGGAGGTCCGCCCGCTCTACCACACCGCCCTCGCGCACGGCGCGAACCACCTGGTCACCCTGGTCGCCCAGGCGATGGAGCTGCTGCGCACGGCCGGCGTCGCCGAGCCCGGCCGGATGCTCGGCCCGCTGCTCGGCGCGGCCCTGGACAACAGCCTGCGCTCCGGCGACGCGGCCCTCACCGGCCCGGTCGCCCGGGGCGACGCGGGCACCGTGCGGCGCCATCTGGCGCAGCTCAGTACGGTGTCCCCGGACATCCCGGCGGCCTACCGGGCGATGGCCCGCGCCACCGCCCAGCGGGCGGTGGCCAACGGGACTCTCTCGACCGACACCGCGGCCGCGCTTCTCGACGTTCTCAACGAGGAGAAGCCAGGTGACTCCTCCCCGGCCTGAGCCGGGGCTCCTCACCCGGCCGCCGACGCGGCCTCATGACGGACAAGCCCCGCCCGGTGCGTCGCCGCACGGGACGGGGCACAACAAGACGGCGGCACAGCGCGCAGCCGAATGATCGAAGGAGCGCAGGAATGGCGGGCAAGGCCCAGCGGAGCAAGCCCCAGCGGACGCCGAAGGTCCACCGGGCCGTCGTCACCCGCACCGTGGACGACTTCGAGGCCGCGTTCTGGCCGGACGAGCAGCCGGTGGACAACGCCGTCGTGATGACCATGGGCGCCCTGCACGAGGGCCACGCCGCGCTGATCCGGGCCGCCCGCAAGCAGGTCGGCCGGGAGGGCCGGGTCGCGGTGACGGTCTTCGTCAACCCGCTGCAGTTCGGCCCGTCCGAGGACCTGGAGCGCTACCCGCGCACCCTCGACGACGACGTGAGGCTGGCCGAGGACAACGGCGCCGACGTGGTCTTCGCGCCTTCCGTCGAGGAGGTCTACCCGAACGGCGAGCCGCAGGTGCGCCTGGCGGCCGGCCCGATGGGCGAGCGCTTCGAGGGCGCCACCCGGCCCGGCCACTTCGACGGCGTGCTGACCGTGGTCGCCAAGCTGCTGCACATCACCGACCCGGACTTCGCCTTCTTCGGCGAGAAGGACGCCCAGCAGCTCGCGGTCATCCAGCGGATGGTCGCCGACCTGGACTTCGACGTCGAGATCGTCGGCGTGCCGACCGTCCGGGAGGAGGACGGCCTGGCGCTGTCCTCGCGCAACCGCTACCTCTCCGCGGAGGAGCGCACCCGCGCCCTCGCCCTGTCCAAGGCCCTGTTCGCCGGCCGTGACGTCGCCGCGCAGGGCCCGAAGGCCGTGCGCGAGGCCGCCTCGGCCGTCCTGGACGGCGCCGAAGGTGTCACCCTTGACTACCTCGCCCTGATCGACCCGCACGACTTCACCGAGGCGGCGGACGACTTCCAGGGCGAGGCGGTGCTGGCCGTCGCCGCGAAGGTGGGCTCCACCCGCCTGATCGACAACGTCCGCATCATCGTCCGCTAATCAGATAAACCGGTACGCAATCCCCCTCAGGCATGCACTCACTGGAGGCGTGACCCCATGCTCCGCACCATGCTCAAGTCCAAGATCCACCGGGCCACCGTGACCCAGGCCGACCTGCACTACGTCGGCTCCGTCACGGTGGACGAGGACCTGCTCGACGCCGCCGACCTGCTCCCCGGCGAGCTGGTCCACATCGTCGACATCAACAACGGCGCCCGCCTGGAGACGTACACCATCGCCGGCCCGCGCGGCACCGGCGTGATCGGCATCAACGGCGCCGCCGCCCGCCTGGTCCACCCCGGCGACCTGGTCATACTCATCGCCTACGGGCAGATGGACACGGCCGAGGCCAAGGGCTACGAGCCGAAGATCGTCTTCGTGGACGAGCAGAACCGGATCACCGGCCTGGGCGGCGACCCCGCCGAGGCCCAGGAGGGCACCGGACTGCTCCGCGGTGACCAGGCGTACGGTGGCGACGGCGCGGCCGCCGCGGCCACGCGCTGAAGGAGCCGCTGAGCCATGTCCGTTACGCATCGCCTCACCGCCCCGGCCCCCGGCTGGACCGCCACCGCCGACGTGGTCGTGGTCGGCTCCGGGGTCGCCGGTCTCACCGTCGCCCTCAACGTCCGCAAGGCCGGCCTGCGGGCCATGGTGGTCACCAAGGCGATGCTGGACGAGGGTTCGACCCGCTGGGCCCAGGGCGGCATCGCCGCCGCCCTGGGCGAGGGGGACACCCCCGAGCAGCACCTGGACGACACCCTGGTGGCCGGCGCCGGGCTCTGCGACGAGGAGGCCGTCCGCACCCTCGTCACCGAGGGCCCGGACGCCGTCCGCCGGCTGATCGCCACCGGCGCCCTGTTCGACCGCGGCGAGGACGGCGAGATCCTGCTGACCCGCGAGGGCGGCCACCACCGCCGCCGGATCGCGCACGCGGGCGGGGACGCGACCGGCGCCGAGATATCGCGCGCCCTGGTCTCCGCCGTCCGTGACGACCCCGGCATCGAGCTGATCGAGCACGCGCTCGTCCTCGATCTGCTGACCGACGCCGAGGGCCACGCGGCCGGGCTGACCCTGCACGTGATGGGCGAGGGCCAGCGCGACGGCGTCGGCGCCGTCCGGGCCCGCGCGGTGGTGCTCGCCACCGGCGGCATGGGCCAGGTCTTCTCCGCCACCACCAACCCGGCGGTCTCCACCGGCGACGGCGTGGCGCTCGCGCTGCGGGCCGGCGCCGCCGTCACCGACCTGGAGTTCGTCCAGTTCCACCCGACCGTGCTCTGGCTCGGCCCGGACGCCGAGGGCCAGCAGCCGCTGGTCTCCGAGGCCGTCCGCGGCGAGGGCGCCCACCTGGTGGACGCGGACGGCGTCCGCTTCATGGTCGGGCAGCACGAGCTGGCCGAACTGGCCCCGCGCGACATCGTCGCCAAGGCGATCACCCGGCGCATGCAGGAGCAGGGCGCCGAGCACATGTTCCTCGACGGGCGGCACTTCGGCGCCGAGATGTGGGAGCGCCGCTTCCCGACCATCCTGGCGTCCTGCCGCGCGCACGGCATCGACCCGGTCACCGCGCCGATCCCGGTCGCCCCGGCCGCGCACTACGCCTCCGGCGGTGTCCGCACCGACCGGCTCGGCCGCACCAGCGTCCCGGGCCTGTACGCCTGCGGCGAGGTCGCCTGCACCGGGGTGCACGGCGCCAACCGGCTGGCCTCCAACTCGCTGCTGGAGGGCCTGGTCTTCGCCGAGCGGATCGCCGCGGACCTGGCCGAGCGGCACCGCGCCGGCGAGCTGCCCGAGCGCACGGTGGACGTCGCCGCCGCACGGGCCGCGCGGCCGGTGCCGCTGCCGCCCTCCGAGGCGCGGGCCGAGATCCAGCGGCTGATGTCGCGCGGCGCGGGCGTGCTGCGCTCGGCCGCCTCGATGGCCGACACCGCGGCCGGGCTGGCCCTGCTCGCCGAGCAGGCCCACGCGCACATGGCCGAGGAGAAGCCGGCCGACCCCCGGGTGGAGACCTGGGAGGCCGCCAACCTGCTGCTGGTCGCCACCGCCCTGGTCGCGGCCGCCGGGCAGCGCGAGGAGACCCGCGGCTGCCACTGGCGCGAGGACTTCCCCGAGCGCGACGACGCCCACTGGCGGCGCCACCTGATCACCACCCTGACCGCCTCCGGCGACCCCGTCAGCACCCCTGAGGAGCAGTAGAACCATGACCCACTCCCACGAGGAACTCCCCCTGGCCGACCAGGCCGGCGGCTGCGGCGACGGCTGCGCCTGCGGGGACGGCGAGGGCTACGAGACCGGCCTGGACCCGCAGCTGGCCGAGCTGCTGGAGCAGGCCGGGCTGGACCCGATCGAGGTCGAGGACATCGCCACCCTGGCGCTGGCCGAGGACCTGGCCGGCGGCGAGGACGTCACCTCGGTGGCCACCGTGCCCGCCGACGCGGTCGCGACCGCCGACTTCACCGCCCGCCAGGCCGGTGTGGTGGCCGGCCTGCGGGTCGCCGAGGCGGTCGTCTCGCTGATCTGCGAGGAGGAGTTCGAGGTCGAGCGGCACGTCCAGGACGGCGACCGGGTCGAGGCCGGCCAGGTGCTGCTGTCGGTCCGCTCCCGTACCCGCGACCTGCTGACCGCCGAGCGCAGCGCGCTCAACCTGCTCTGCCACCTGTCCGGCATCGCCACCGCGACCCGGGCCTGGGCGGACGCCCTGGAGGGCACCGGCGCGGTGGTCCGGGACACCCGCAAGACCACCCCGGGCCTGCGCGCGCTGGAGAAGTTCGCGGTGCGCTGCGGCGGCGGCGCCAACCACCGGATGGCGCTCTCGGACGCCGCCCTGGTGAAGGACAACCACGTGGTCGCCGCCGGCGGCGTGGCCGAGGCCTTCCGGGCCGTCCGGGCCGCGTACCCGGAGCTGCCGGTCGAGGTCGAGGTGGACGCCCTGGAGCAGATCCCGCCGGTGCTGGAGGCCGGTGCGGACCTGATCCTGCTGGACAACTTCACCGTCGAGCAGCTGAAGGAGGCCGTCACGCTGGTGGCCGGCCGGGCGAAGCTGGAAGCCTCCGGCGGACTGACCCTGGCCAGCGCGCGCGAGGTCGCCCAGACTGGTGTCGACTACCTGGCCGTGGGCGCGCTGACCCACTCCTCGCCGATCCTGGACATCGGCCTGGACCTGCGCGCCTGACCGTCAGGTCGAGAGCAGCCCCTGCCCCGACCCCGTCCCGACTCGCAGAAAGCGCCCCATGCTCCTCACCATCGACGTCGGCAACACCCAGACCACGCTCGGCCTGTTCGACGGCGAGGACGTGGTGGAACACTGGCGGATCTCCACCGATCCGCGCCGCACGGCCGATGAACTGGCGGTGCTGCTGCAGGGGTTGATGGGCAACCACGCCGCGGCCCGGGAGGCCGCGGTGGAGGGTCTGGCGATCTGCTCCTCCGTTCCCGCCGTGCTCCACGAGCTCCGCGAGGTGACCCGCCGTTACTACGGCGACGTCCCCGCGGTGATCGTGGAGCCCGGCGTGAAGACCGGGGTGCACGTCCTGATGGACAACCCCAAGGAGGTCGGCGCGGACCGGATCGTCAACGCGCTGGCCGCCAACCACCTGTACGGCGGTCCGTGCATCGTGGTCGACTTCGGCACCGCGACCACCTTCGACGCCGTCAACGCCCGCGGCGACTACGTCGGCGGGGCGATCGCCCCCGGCATCGAGATCTCGGTCGAGGCGCTCGGCGTCCGGGGCGCCCAACTGCGCAAGATCGAGCTGGCCCGCCCGCGCAACGTGATCGGCAAGAACACCGTCGAGGGCATGCAGTCCGGCATCCTCTACGGCTTCGCCGGGCAGGTCGACGGACTGGTCGAGCGTATGGCCCGCGAGCTGGCCAAGGACCCGGACGACGTCCAGGTGATCGCCACCGGCGGCCTCGCCCCCCTGGTCCTCGGCGAGGCCACCACCATCGACGTGCACGAGCCCTGGCTGACCCTGATCGGCCTGCGCCTGGTGTGGGAGCGCAACCGGCCCACCGGCTGAGCGGCGCTCAGCGGCCGGGCGCCGGGGAGCCCGGCAGGGGACGTGCGGTGCCACTGGGCGTGGAGCCGTCGACCCCGGGCCGCCTTCTCCTGACCGTTGACGGCGAAAGGCTCCTTCACCGGGCCGAACGTGGAGTGTTCGGCGCGACGTTACCGACAAATCGGATATTCCTCACGTAGTGTCAACCCATGCCTACGCCACACGGATCGCGCGGCGGCATGGCCTTCAGCGCCGACGAAGTCCGCGTGCTGCGCCGAGCCCTCGCCCAAGCCCTGCACCCTGCCGTCCCCATCCACCGCCAGGGGCCCGACCGGACGGTGTTCACCGGTCCGGGCGCCGAACTGTGGGCGGAGGACGTCCAGGACGCCCTGCGCCTGACCGAGGCGATCGACGAGGCCGTCCAGGAGGGCGGCCGACTGCGCGCCTTCCTGCTCGCCGACCTCGGCCGCTACCGCTCCGCCCTGCCCGGCAGCGCCCCCGGCTACCTGGAGCGCCTGGAGGAGGCCGTGACCGACGGCTACCTGCCCGGCCCCGAGGACCTCACCGCGCTGCGCGGGCTGACCCGCCAGCCCTGCGGCCAGGGCGAGCGGGCCCGCCGCTCCCGGCTGGCCGGGCGCTGCCACGCGCTGGCCGAGGCCGCGGTCCGCGAACGGCTCGCCCTCACCACCGGGCAGCCGCGCCACCTGGTGGCCGTACCGAACCCCGCCGCACCCCCGAGCAGTCACCCCACCCCTGTAGGAGGACGGACCACGATGAGCAGCACCGACTCCGGCCCGGAGCAGCCCGCCGCCGCGAAGACCCCGCCCCGCCCGCACCGGATGCCCACCCCGGCCGAGCTCTTCGGCCGCCGGCCCAAGCCGCCGGCCCATCCCGCCCCGCCGACCGAGGAGACCCCGGAGGAGATCGAACTCCGCACCGGCACCGGCTGAGCCCCCGCACCCCGAGGGGAGACCGTCGCCACGGTCTCCCCTCACGCTTATCCGGTCGCGGAGCACGGTGTGCGGCTGGCTACCCTTGTGGGGTGAGCGATCAGAGCCTTTTTCCCGCGACCGACGACCTTCCCGAGCAGATGCGCGTCCGGCGCGAGAAGCTGGACCGGCTCCGGGCGGCCGGTGTCGACCCGTACCCGGTCGGATTCCCCCGCACCACCACCATCGCGGACCTCCGCGCCAAGCACCCGGACCTCGAACCCGACACCGCGACCGGCGAGCGCGCCGGCATCACCGGCCGGGTGATCCTCTCCCGCACCGGCGGCAAGCTCTGCTTCGCCACCCTGCGTGACGGCACCGGCGACCTCCAGGTGATGTTCTCCCTGGACAAGCTGGGCGCCGAGCGGCTGGCGGCCTGGAAGGGCGACATCGACCTCGGCGACCAGGTCGGCGTCGAGGGCGAGGTGATCACCTCCAAGCGCGGCGAGCTGTCGGTGATGGTGGACCGCTGGGAGCTCACCGCCAAGTGCCTGCGCCCGCTGCCGGACAAGCACAAGGGTCTGACCGACCCGGAGGCCCGGGTCCGCCAGCGCTACGTCGACCTGATCGTGAACCCCGAGGCCCGCGAGATCCTGCACCTGCGCAGCAAGGTCGTCCGCTCGATCCGCCGCACCTACGAGGACCGCGGCTTCATCGAGGTCGAGACCCCGATGCTGCAGCCGGTGCACGGCGGCGCCAACGCCCGTCCGTTCAAGACGCACATCAACGCGTACGACATCGACCTCTACATGCGCATCGCGCCCGAGCTGTACCTCAAGCGGCTGGTGGTCGGCGGCGCCGAGAAGGTCTTCGAGATCAACCGCAACTTCCGCAACGAGGGCGCGGACGCCACCCACAACCCGGAGTTCACCTCGCTGGAGTCGTACGAGGCGTACGGCGACTACAACACCCAGGCCGAGCTGATCCGCGAGACGATCGTCAACGCCGCCCGGGACGCCCTGGGCACCACGATGATCAAGGGCGTGGACGCGCACGGCGTGGAGCACGAGATCGACCTGGCCGAGCCGTGGGAGGAGGTCAGCGTCTACCCGGGCATCTCCGCCCACCTGGGCGTCGAGGTCACCCCGGAGACCGGCGTCGAGGAGCTGCGCAAGCTCGCCACCGACCACGGCATCCCGTTCGAGAAGAACTGGGGCCACGGCCAGATCGTGCTGGAGATGGTCGAGCGCCTGCTGGAGGAGAACGCCGTCCGGCCGACCTTCATCAAGGACTACCCGACCGAGGTCTCCCCGCTGACCCGCCAGCACCGCTCGATCGCGGGCGTGGCCGAGAAGTGGGACCTGGTCATCTTCGGCACCGAGATCGGCACCGCCTACTCCGAGCTGATCGACCCGGTCGAGCAGCGCGCCCGCTTCACCGCGCAGTCCCTGCTGGCGGCCGGCGGCGACGTCGAGGCGATGCAGCTGGACGAGGACTTCCTGCGCGCCCTGGAGTACGCGATGCCCCCCACCGGTGGCCTCGGCCTCGGCGTGGACCGCCTGATCATGCTGCTGACCGGCAAGAACATCCGGGAGACCGTGCTCTTCCCGCTGGTGAAGCCGGAGCCCAAGGCTTCCGCCGCGACGGCGGAGAAGACCGAGGAGGAGTGACCTGATGGACTACGTCAGCGCGATCGTGCCGCCGCTGGTCATGGCGATCGGCTTCGGCTTCCTGGTGCGGGCCATCATCCGCAGCCAGGGCGGGGCCCAGAAGGCCAAGGAAGACATCGACTGAGCTCCCGGGGCGCCCGGCCCCTGCCGGGCCCTCGGGGGACGTCCCGGGGCCTTCCCCGCGAGCGAACCCGCGACTGACGCCGTCAGCCGCCCGAGAACGACCCACGCGCCGTCATTCCCGATTCCCGGGGGTGGCGGCGCGCCGGTTTGGCGCACTTCACAAGATTTGTCCCATTCACTCCCTATCCTGGCGGCACTATGGTCCGGCAACTCGGCGAACTTGAGAACGCCATCATGACCCGGGTGTGGCGGTGGAACCGACCGGTGACGGTTCGCGAGGTTCTCCTGGATCTGCAGTCGGAACGCGAAATCGCGTACACCACGGTGATGACCGTCCTGGACAAGCTGCACAGAAAGGGCTGGCTGCGCCGCGAGAGGGCCGGCCGGGCCTATCGATATGAGCCGGTCTCCTCGCGCGAGGCGTACACCGCGGCTCTGATGAACGACGCGTGGGCCACCAGCGACAATCCCGCGGCGGCCCTGGTGCACTTCTTCGGCCTGATGTCGCCCGAGCAGCGCGAGGCACTCCGGGACGCCTTGCGGGTGGCGGCGTTGTTCCCATCCGATCCAGCAGCGGATCCGCCCACCGGGGATTCCGCGCAGGACGCACCGGATAGCGCCGGACCGGATACCGGGGAGACCGCGCCGGGGACGACGCGATAACGTCCCGCCATGGAGGTCACCATCCGCCGCGCGCGGACCACGGACGTACGGGCCGTACGCGGGCTCATCGACGCCTACTCGCGCGACGGCATTCTGCTGGACAAGCCCACTGTCACACTGTTCGAATCCGTCCAGGAGTTCTGGGTCGCGGAACGCGACGACAACGGCGCGGTGGTGGCCTGCGGCGCCCTGCACGTGATGTGGGAGGACCTCGCCGAGGTGCGTACGCTCGCGGTCGATCCGTCCTGCCGGGGCTTCGGGATCGGGCACCTGCTGCTGGAGAAGCTGGTGCAGACGGCCCGCTGGCTCGGCGTCCGTCGGATTTTCTGCTTGACGTTCGAGGTTCCGTTCTTCGCGAAACACGGTTTCGTCGAGATCGGGGAGCTCCAGGAAACCGATGATGGTACGACAGACCCGGCGGCGATCGCTACGGATGTCTATGAAGAACTCCTCCGCTCGTACGATGAAGGTGTCGCGGAGTTCCTCGACCTGGAGCGGGTGAAGCCCAACACGTTGGGCAACTCGCGCATGCTGCTGCACCTCTGAGCGGCTCCGTGCCGGTCAAGGGTTTGTGTTTTCCGGAGAAAGGCGCTTTCCTTTCCTTAGGCAATGGGTCGTTTAGCGGAAAGGGAAGCCCGTGGCACAGAGGGTGCAGGTCATTCTTGAAGACGATCTCGAGGGCGGTTCGGCGGACGAGACGGTGACGTTCGCGCTGGACGGCGTTGCCTACGAGATCGACCTGAAGAGCGCCAACGCGGACAAGCTGCGCGGTCTGCTGGCGCCGTACGTGGAGAAGGGCCGCAAGCAGAGCGGCCGCCTCGCCGGCGCCCGGCGTCCGGGCCGCGGCACCGCGGCTCGTCCGTCCGGCAGCGCTCCCGACACCGCGAAGATCCGCGCGTGGGCCAAGGAGCAGGGCATGGAGGTCAACGACCGCGGCCGGGTGCCGAGCACGGTCCGCGAGGCCTACGACAAGGCCAACGCGGCCTGACTCCGGCGCCGCCGGCCCACCGGAGCGGGTGCGGGGCCCCGGCGGCCGCGCACGGCGCCGACGACACACGCGCGGGGCGCGGAGGAGGCTCCTCCGCGCCCCGCGGCGCACGTCCGCACGGCCGCCGCGCTGTCGGCACCGGGGGCGTCCGGGGCTCCGGGCTCGGGCGGCGGAACAATCACAAGCTGTGCAACGCTGTAGAGGCGAAGCGGTAACACGGACTCCACCGGGACGGCGTACCGGACCTGCCGACCGCCGTTGAACCACCGTCACCACGGCCGGACTTCTCGCCAGGCGAACACCGCCACCGCGGAAACTGCGCGAGAACCGCCCCGATACCGGGTATGAATGCAGGTGGCCGGGTTCTTCGACCCGTCCAGGGGCAGTAAGTGCGACCGGCCGTAGATGGTCCGGCTCCGCCCCGGCGGCTCTTGTTCGCCGATGGCGTAGCGGTTTCCGGTGCATCCGGCCCACCTGTGGGAACACCGATTCCCAGCATCAGGTTGGGATTGGTGTCGGCTGGTCGCGCTGCATCTCGCTCCTCTACCGGGGAGTGAATCCGTGGGCCGCGCCGCTGAGCGGGACTAGCATGCGGAAGGACAGGGCGGGGACGGACCCCGAACTGCCCGACCGCTCTGAGGAGCGATAAACGATGTTCGAGAGGTTCACCGACCGCGCGCGGCGGGTTGTCGTCCTGGCTCAGGAAGAAGCCCGGATGCTCAACCACAACTACATCGGCACCGAGCACATCCTCCTGGGTCTGATCCACGAGGGCGAGGGCGTCGCCGCCAAGGCCCTGGAGAGCCTCGGGATTTCTCTTGAGGCCGTACGCCAGCAGGTCGAGGAGATCATCGGCCAGGGCCAGCAGGCCCCGTCCGGTCACATTCCCTTCACCCCCCGGGCGAAGAAGGTCCTGGAGCTGTCGCTCCGGGAGGCCCTGCAGCTCGGCCACAACTACATCGGCACCGAGCACATCCTGCTCGGCCTGATCCGCGAGGGCGAGGGCGTCGCCGCCCAGGTCCTGGTGAAGCTGGGCGCCGACCTGAACCGGGTGCGCCAGCAGGTCATCCAACTGCTCTCCGGTTACCAGACCAGCGGCGGCAAGGAGTCGGCCACGGCCGGCGGGCCCGCCGAGGGCACCCCGTCGACCTCGCTGGTCCTGGACCAGTTCGGCCGCAACCTCACCCAGGCCGCCCGCGAGGCCAAGCTCGACCCGGTCATCGGGCGCGAGAAGGAGATCGAGCGGGTCATGCAGGTGCTGTCCCGCCGCACCAAGAACAACCCGGTCCTGATCGGTGAGCCCGGCGTCGGCAAGACCGCCGTGGTCGAGGGCCTGGCGCAGGCGATCGTCAAGGGCGAGGTCCCGGAGACGCTCAAGGACAAGCAGCTCTACACGCTGGACCTGGGCGCCCTCGTGGCCGGCTCGCGCTACCGCGGTGACTTCGAGGAGCGCCTGAAGAAGGTGCTCAAGGAGATCCGCACCCGCGGCGACATCATCCTGTTCATCGACGAGCTGCACACCCTGGTCGGCGCGGGCGCCGCCGAGGGCGCCATCGACGCCGCCAGCATCCTCAAGCCGATGCTGGCCCGTGGCGAGCTGCAGACCATCGGTGCCACCACCCTGGACGAGTACCGCAAGCACCTGGAGAAGGACGCCGCGCTGGAGCGCCGCTTCCAGCCGATCCAGGTCGCGGAGCCCTCCCTGCCGCACACCATCGAGATCCTCAAGGGTCTGCGCGACCGCTACGAGGCCCACCACCGGGTCTCCATCACGGACGCCGCCCTGGTCGCCGCCGCCACCCTGGCCGACCGGTACATCTCGGACCGCTTCCTGCCGGACAAGGCGATCGACCTGATCGACGAGGCCGGCTCCCGGATGCGCATCCGCCGGATGACCGCGCCGCCGGACCTGCGCGAGTTCGACGAGAAGATCGCCGACGTGCGCCGCGAGAAGGAGAGCGCGATCGACGCGCAGGACTTCGAGAAGGCCGCGTCCCTGCGCGACGACGAGAAGCAGCTCCTGCAGGCCAAGGCCAAGCGCGAGAAGGAGTGGAAGGCCGGCGACATGGACGTCGTCGCGGAGGTCAACGAGGAGCTCATCGCCGAGGTCCTGGCCACCGCCACCGGCATCCCGGTCTTCAAGCTGACCGAGGAGGAGACGTCCCGCCTGCTGCGCATGGAGGACGAGCTGCACAAGCGCGTCATCGGCCAGAAGGACGCCATCAAGGCGCTCTCCCAGGCCATCCGGCGCACCCGTGCGGGCCTCAAGGACCCGAAGCGCCCCGGCGGTTCGTTCATCTTCGCCGGCCCGTCCGGCGTCGGTAAGACCGAGCTGTCCAAGACGCTCGCCGAGTTCCTCTTCGGCGACGAGGACGCGCTGATCGCGCTCGACATGTCCGAGTTCTCCGAGAAGCACACCGTCTCCCGGCTGTTCGGCTCCCCGCCCGGATACGTGGGCTACGAGGAGGGCGGCCAGCTGACCGAGAAGGTCCGCCGCAAGCCGTTCTCGGTCGTCCTCTTCGACGAGGTCGAGAAGGCCCACCCGGACATCTTCAACTCGCTGCTGCAGATCCTGGAGGACGGTCGACTGACCGACTCCCAGGGCCGCGTGGTCGACTTCAAGAACACCGTCATCATCATGACGACCAACCTCGGCACCCGGGACATCTCCAAGGGCTTCAACCTGGGCTTCGCGGCCACGGGTGACACCCAGACCGGGTACGAGCGGATGAAGGCGAAGGTCGGCGAGGAGCTCAAGCAGCACTTCCGCCCCGAGTTCCTGAACCGCGTCGACGACATCGTGGTGTTCCACCAGCTGTCCGAGGACGACATCATCCAGATCGTCGACCTGATGATCGCCAAGGTGGACGAGCGGCTCAAGGACAAGGACATGGGCCTGGAGCTCAGCGTCGAGGCCAAGAAGCTGCTGGCCAAGCGCGGCTACGACCCGATCCTGGGTGCCCGTCCGCTGCGCCGCACCATCCAGCGCGAGATCGAGGACCACCTCTCCGAGAAGATCCTCTTCGGCGAGCTGCGGGCCGGCCACATCGTCGTCGTCGACGTCGACGGCGAGGGCAAGGACGCCAAGTTCACCTTCCGCGGCGAGGAGAAGTCGGCCGTCGCGGACACCCCGGCCGCGGTTGCCTCGTCCGGTCCGGACCTGACGAAGTAAGGCAACATTTAACAGACAACTTCACAGCACCGAGCCCCCGGCGTTCGCGCCGGGGGCTCGGTGCGTTCGGGGGCGGAGGACGCCGTCGTCGCTGCGGGCCGGGACGGGTGGCTCCGCGGCCGGTTGGTGCGGACACGTCCCACTTCTCAGCAAGGTTTAACCCGCACACGGTTGACACCCCGTCGGCTGACAGGAAGCCGGCGAGCATAGCGCCGTGCCCATGTCAGGGTCAAGACCTATCTTTTCTGCCCTCACTTCGGTCAAATGACGTCCACCTGTCTTTCATATTGGTTTACCGGGCCTTGGCCAAGAGTCGGCTCGGTCGGGGAGGGCGTCACAACGTTGAAGACCACCAGGAGAACCGCTGCGGTCACGACTGCCGCAGCGGTCATAGTCACGCTCGGCGCGGGCCTGTTCCCGGGCACCGCCGTCGCCGCCGGCTCGGCGCCGGTGCCGAAGGACCCGGCTGACGCCGTCCAGTCCGTCAACACCGAGCACAACATCCCGGGTCCGCTGACCGCGAAGGTGGAGGCCGAGCAGAAGGCCGCCACCGAGCAGCTGCTCGACGGCACCGCCCAGGTCGAGCAGCACAACGGCAGCACCAGCGTGAAGCTCGGCAAGGACAAGTACGTCGAGCTCGCCCGCGAGCGCACGGACAAGATCTTCACCATCCTGGTCGACTTCGGCGACCAGGTGGACAACACCACCAAGACGCCCGACGGCAAGATCAAGTACGGCGGCGAGCCCGGCCCGAAGCACAACGAGATCGCGCAGCCGGACCGCGCCACCAACAACTCGACCGCCTGGCAGGCCGACTACAACCAGCAGCACTACCAGGACCTGTACTTCTCCAAGGACAAGCCCTCGCTGAAGACCTTCTACGAGAAGCAGTCCTCGGGCCGCTACTCGGTCGACGGCGTGGTCTCGGACTGGGTCCGGGTGCCGTGGAACGAGGCCCGGTACGGCTCGGACTACTGCGGTTCCAACGTCTGCTCCAGCGCCCAGGACCTGATCCGCGACGCCGTCGACATCTGGTACAAGGACCAGCTGGCGAAGGGTCAGACCAAGGAGCAGATCAAGGCGACGCTGGCCTCCTACGACCAGTGGGACCGCTACGGCTCGCACCACGACGGGAACTTCAACCAGCCCGACGGGTACATCGACCACTTCCAGATCGTGCACGCCGGTGAGGACAAGTCGGCCGGTGGCGGCAAGCAGGGCAACAAGGCCCTGTGGGCGCACCGTTCGTACGTCTACGGCAACCTCAACGGCCAGGCCGGCCCCGACGGCAACAAGCTCGGCGGCGTCCAGGTCGGTGACTCCGGCTTCTGGATCGGCGACTACACGATGCAGCCGGAGAACGGCGGCCTCGGCGTCTTCGCCCACGAGTACGGCCACGACCTCGGTCTGCCGGACCTCTACGACACCGCGGGCAAGGGCATCGACAACTCGGTCGGCTTCTGGTCGCTGATGTCCTCCGGCTCCTGGCT
This sequence comes from Kitasatospora sp. NPDC058190, assembly GCF_042883685.1. NCBI lineage: Bacteria > Bacillati > Actinomycetota > Actinomycetes > Kitasatosporales > Streptomycetaceae > Kitasatospora > Kitasatospora sp. NPDC058190. The sequence continues at coordinate 56,087 of NZ_JBHVVI010000019.1, read as the reverse complement.
CGGCGAGGGCAAGGACAGCATCGGCGACATGCCGGACGACCTGGACGCCTGGAGCAAGTACAAGCTCGGCTGGCTGAAGGCGGACCACGCCAAGGCCGGCACCGAGTCGACCCACCACATCGGCCCGGTCGAGTACAACAGCAAGCTCCCGCAGGCGCTGATCGTCGACCTGCCGAAGAAGAGCATCACCACCGACATCAACAAGCCGTTCGGCGGCAACACCGAGTGGTGGAGCGGCAGCGCCGACAACCTCAACGTCACGCTGACCCGGGACATCGACCTGACCGGCAAGACCAAGGCCAGCATCAACGCCAAGGCCTGGTACGAGCTGGAGCCGGACTTCGACTACGCCTTCGGCGAGGTCTCCGCCGACGGCGGCAAGACCTGGACCGTGGTGGACGGCACCTGGAACGGCGCCGCGCTGCCCAAGGAGAACGGCCGCCCGGCCCTCAGCGGCCTGACCGCCGCCTGGGGCGACCTGTCCTTCCCGCTGGACGCCTACGCCGGCAAGCAGATCAAGTTCCGCTACCACAACACCACCGACGGCGGCCTGCACTACCGCGGTCTGGCGGTGGACGACATCTCGGTGACCGCCGACGGCGCCACCGTCTTCAGCGACGACGTCGAGAAGGGTGACAACGGCTGGACCGCCGCCGGCTTCACCCGCTTCGGCGGCTCGTACACCAAGGACTACGCGCAGTACTACATCGCGGAGAACCGGCAGTACGTGTCGTTCGACCAGACCCTGAAGACCGGCCCGTACAACTTCGGCTTCGGCACCGACAAGCCGAGCTGGGTCGAGCACTACGCGTACCAGCCCGGTCTGCTGATCTGGTACTGGGACGAGTCGCAGACCGACAACAACGTCAGCGCCCACCCGGGCCAGGGTCTGATCCTCCCGGTCGACTCGCACCCGGCCCCGCTGAAGTGGGCCGACGGCACCCTGATGCGTCCGCGCATGCAGGGCTTCGACTCCACCTTCGGCTCGCGTCGTGTCCCGGCGCTGACGCTGCACAAGAACGGCGTCGAGACGGTCATCCCGAAGTCCAAGGGCGTCGACGAGTTCAACGACCTGAAGTCCTGGTGGTCGAAGGACAACCAGTACAGCGGTGTCGACGTCCCGAAGACCGGCACCAGCATCGAGGTCGAGAACGAGTCCGCGAACTACCTGGAGACCTGGATCCGGGTCCGCCCGGTCGACAACTGATCGCCCTGACGGTCAGGCCGTGATCGCACGGCGCTGAAGTCTCCATGTCCGGCCCGTCCCCGCAAGCGCGCGGGGGCGGGCCGGATCTCCTTTGCGCCACCCTTCCGGCGCCTCCGGCGTTCCTTCGGACCCCGGGGCCGGGCGGCGCGGTCCGTCGGGGCGGATCCGGGTGGATCGGGCCGGCCGTCGACGATCCGATCTCATGATCGTTACTCCGTCGGCTTGAATCTCCGGCGCCGTACTGACTACACGCCGTAGTACATCACCGCGTTTGGGACTCCGCTCGGTGACGGTTGAAGCTGAGTGCTCCCCCGCTCAGCACGCGCCCGACCGGGCGCTTCGTGCTGCCCTCCGCACGACCGTGAGGTATGTCAGGCGATGTCCACCCTCCCGCCCGTGGGGCCGGCCCTGCCCCGGCACGTCACCCTGTCCGGCAGCCGGCAGCGGGCCGAGCGCGACCACGCGGTGCTCTCCACCACGACGGCCGCGGCCCTGCTGGCGAGCACGGTGCTGCTGGCCGCGCCGGGCAGCGCCTCGGCGCAGACCGTGCAGCCGACCACGCCGGGCAGTTCGGCCTTCACGGCTCGGCAGGCGGCGGTACCCAACCCGGGCCTGGTCCAGGTGGCCGGCCCCAGCCCGTACAAGCTGCCCGACGACGCCGCCTCCGCGCAGGCGTTCGTGGCGGTGGCGCCCAACCTGCTGCCGGCCGCGGCACCCGCCGCCACCCCGGAGCCGGAGCCGGAGCCCACACCGGCCCCCGCTGCCGCGCCCGGCTGGTCGGCCCCGGTGCCGGACGCGCCGACCAGCAATCCGTACGGGGTGGCCGATTCCGAGTACGCCGCCGGGTACCACACCGGGGTGGACTTCGCGGTCGACCCGGGCACCCCGGTGCTGGCGGTCGGCGACGCGACCGTGGTCTCGGCACGCTGGGACGGCGCGTACGGCAAGGAGGTCGTGCTGCGGCTCACCGACGGGCACTTCGCGCAGTACGCCCACCTGTCGGCGCTGTCGGTCTCACGGGGCGACCACGTGCCGGCGGGCGAGCGGGTCGGGCTGTCCGGGAACACCGGCAACTCGACCGGGCCGCACCTGCACTTCGAGATCCGCACCAGCAACCGCTACGGTGCGGTGATCAACCCGGTCGCCTATCTCTCCGAGCGCGGCGTCACGGCGTTCTGACCCGGGGTCAGCCGCCGGTCGGGGTGGGGTGGCTGATCCGGGAGCCGATCTCCAGCGCGACCGTGCGGGCGGCCTCCAGCGCCTCGTCCAGGTCGGCCACCGGCACCTTCTCGCCCCACACGTTCTCGGCGTGGCCGCAGTCCTTGCTGTCCCTGCTGTCCTGCTGGAGCAGGAACATCGACGAGTGGATGGTGAACAGCGTCATCGCGGCGCGCAGCCGGTCCTGGAAGTTCGCCTCCGGCCCATGCACCAGCTGCATCATGGTGATGATCCGCTCCCGGAAGGCCAGCCCGGCCGGGGACTCGCGCAGCGCGGGCTGGTTCTCGTGGAAGAAGCGCAGCAGCGGGGCCCGCTCGGCCATCCCGTCCGCGAAGCGGCGGATCAGCTCGTCGCGCATCTCCGGGCTCCAGGTCTGCTTCCGGCCCCACTCGATGGTCTCGTCGATCGGCGCGGCCATCCGCTCGACGATGCCCAGGACGATGTCGTCCTTGGTCTTGAAGTGGTAGTAGAGCGCGGCCTTGGTGACGCCCAGGCGGTCGGCGATCTCACGCAGTGAGGTCTGCTCGTAGCCCTGCTCGGAGAAGAGCTCCAGCGACACCTCGATGATGCGAGCCCGGGTGTCGCTGCGGGGGCTGTGCGGAGTGCCCATGGCCTGCCTCATGACTGCGTCGGTGACTGCTGCGGACCCCAGGATGGCGTCCGCCCCGGGCTCATTCTCCCTGCCCAGATGGCCGCTCGGAAAACTGGCTTGACGACCGGCTAGGAAACAACTTACCGTACCGACGATCGATAAACTAGCCGGGCGACAAGTAAGTGAGCCGCCGCACGGCGCGGCGAACGTCCGAAACACCCCTCCGGGAGACCCCACCCCATGTCACAGTCCAAGACCGCCGGCCCGGTACCGGAGGACAAGACGGCCGAGGAGGAGCAGCCGCGGTCACCCCGCGAGATCCGCCTCGTGATGGTCGGCTTGGTCGTCACGATGCTGCTGGCCATGCTCGACAACCTGATCGTCGGCACCGCGATGCCGACCATCGTCGGTGACCTCGGCGGCGCCGAGCACCTGTCCTGGGTGGTCACCGCCTACACCCTGGCCACCGCCGCCTCCACGCCGATCTGGGGCAAGCTCGGCGACCTCTACGGCCGCAAGGGCACCTTCCTCACCTCGATCGTGATCTTCCTGGTGGGCTCGGCACTGTCCGGCCTGTCGCAGAACATGAACGAGCTGATCGGCTTCCGCGCCCTGCAGGGCCTCGGCGCCGGCGGTCTGATGGTCGGCGTCATGTCGATCATGGGCGCGCTCGTCCCGCCGCGCGACCGCGGCAAGTACCAGGGCATGTTCGCCGCGGTGATGGCGCTGGCCACCATCGGCGGCCCGCTGGTCGGCGGCTTCATCACCGACCACCTGAGCTGGCACTGGACCTTCTACATCAACCTGCCGCTCGGCGTGATAGCCCTCGCCGTCGTCATCGTCACCCTGAAGCTGCCGAAGGTCCGCAACAACGCCCGGATCGACTACCTCGGCGCGATCCTGCTCACCGTCGGCATCACCTCGCTCGTGCTGATCACCACCTGGGGCGGCCAGCAGTACGCCTGGGGCTCCAAGGAGATCCTCGGCCTGGCCGCGCTCTCCGCCGCCTCGCTGATCGCCTTCTGCTACGTCGAGCAGCGGGTCGACGAGCCGATGCTGCCGCTGAGCCTGTTCAAGAACCTGAACTTCACCCTGGTCTCGATCATCGGCTTCATCGTCGGCTTCGTGATGTTCGGCTCGACCGTCTTCCTGCCGCTCTACCAGCAGATCGTCCAGGGCGCCTCGGCGACCAACTCCGGCCTGCTGCTGATGCCGATGATGTTCGGCATGCTGGTCGTCTCGCTGGTGGTCGGTCAGGCCGTCACCAAGACCGGCAAGTACCGGATCTTCCCGATCATCGGCACCATCGTGATGACCGGCGGCCTGATCCTGCTCTCCACCATGGGCACCGAGACCAGCAGCTTCACCTCGGCCTGCTGGATGATCGTGCTCGGCGCCGGCATGGGCTTCCTGATGCAGATCACCATGCTGGTCGCGCAGAACAGCGTCGAGCTCAAGGACATGGGCGTGGCCAGCTCCACCGCCACCCTGTTCCGCACCATCGGCGGTTCCTTCGGTGTCGCGCTGTTCGGCGCGCTGTTCAACAACCGGGTGACCGACACCATGAAGGAGCGGCTCGGCGAGCACGCCTCGGCGGGCGGCGGCGTGAAGGACCCGGGCCAGATGAGCCCGGCCGCGCTGCGCAAGCTGCCCGAGGCCGTCCAGGACGCCTACCACCACGCGGTGTCCAACGGCATGCACACCGTCTTCCTGTGGGGCGCCGGGGTGGCCGTGATCGCCATCGCCGCCGCGGTGTTCCTGCGCGAGGTGCCGCTGCGCGGTGCCGGCAAGGGCGAGAAGCCGGCCGAGTCCTCGCTGGAGGCGGCGGCCGTCTGACGGTCCCGCTTCGAACGGCGCCCCCGGGAGGTTCTCCTTCCGGGGGCGCCGTTCTGTTGCCTGCCGCTGTTCCCTGCTGCTGTCGCCTACCGCTGTTCGCTACTGCGGGAGCCGGTAGACGCCCTGTTCGACCGGCTCGACCAGGCCGTCCGCGACCAGGCCGTCCAGGGCCCGGGCCCGCTGCACGGCGTCCGGCCAGACGGCGTCCAGGCGGGCCTGGGGGACCGAGCCGTGCGCGTCGCGCAGCACCGCGAGCAGCTTGCCGCGCACCTGGCGGTCCGTCCCCTCGTAGGACTGGCCGCGCCGGGCCGGGCCCTCGTACGCGGGGCGGCCGGCCCGCTGCCAGGCGCAGCCGGTGAACAGCGGGCAGTCCCCGCACTCCGGGCCGCGGGCGGTGCAGACCAGCGCGCCCAGCTCCATCACGCCGACCGCCCAGGTGGCGGCGGTCTCGGCGTCGTCGGGCAACAGGGCGGTCGCGGTACGGCGCTCGGCGGCGGTGGTGGCCTGGGCCGGGTACTCGACGCCGGTCACCGCGCGGGCGAAGACCCGGCGGACGTTGGTGTCCAGCACCACGTGCCGCTGGCGGAAGGCGAAGGAGGCGACCGCGGCGGCGGTGTACTCCCCCACCCCGGGCAGCGAGAGCAGGGTGGCGTGGTCGTCCGGGACCTCGCCGCCGTGCTCCTCGGTGATCGCCACGGCGGCCGCGTGCAGCCGCAGCGCGCGGCGGGGGTAGCCCAGCCGGCCCCACATCCGGACCGCCTCGCCGGACGCCTCGGCGGCGAGGTCGGCCGGGGTGGGCCAGCGGGTCATCCAGGCCTGCCAGGCGGGCAGCACCCGCTTCACCGGGGTCTGCTGGAGCATGAACTCGCTCACCATGACCGCCCAGGGCGTCGCGTCCGGGGTCCGCCAGGGCAGGTCGCGCTTGCTGGCCTCGTACCAGTCGAGGACGGTCGAGTGCAGCAGCGGCAGGGGCATCGGCAGCCGGGGAGCGGGGACGGCGGCGGTGGTGTTGGCAGTCATGGCCCTTCGATCCTCCCATGCCGGGGGACACGACCGAAGTGGAGGATTAAGCTCCGGATGGGCCGGAAATCGCCGGGAAAGCCGGTCCGGGGGCTCCCTCGAACGGCTCAAACGGCGGATCATGTGAAGGAAGGGGCGACTGTGCGGTGTTGGTGGAGCACTAGCCACACACAGTCTCGTAGAGTTTGATCGTGCCCTCTCTGCGTCAACCCGTGGGACCGCTGCCGGCCTCGATCTACTGGCGTCGGCGCATCGTCGTGCTCGCCGCCGTCGCGGCGGTCATCGCCCTGATCGCCTGGCTGATGACCGATCAGGGCGGGGGCGGTGACGGCGGCTCACCGAGCAAGGCCGCACAGGCCGTACCGCCCCAGCCCCAGAGCCAGACCCCCGCACAGGCGATCACGCCCGGCGCCTCCCCGAGCGGCCCCGCGGCGCGCCCGGGCGGCAGCACCGGGGGAACCGGCGGCCCGGTCAGCGGCGGCGGCAGCGAGGTCGGCCTCAGCGGCGGCTCCGGCGGCGGCGCCAACCCGGCTCCGGCGGGCGGCTCCGGTGCCGCGGGTGGCTCCGGCGGGGCCAGTGGGTCCGGCGGTTCCGGAACCGCCGGGGCGTCCGGCGGGCAGGGCGGATCGGGCGGTGGGGCGCCGGCGGTGAACACGCCCGAGGTGGTGGCACTCCCGATCTGCACCTCTTCGCAGGTGGCCCTCGAACTGAGCCCCAGCCAGAACCCGTACCAGCCCAAGGACAAGCCGAAGCTGGCCCTGACGGTCAAGAACTCCGGCGCCAACTGCCGGGTGGACCTGGGCCGCACCACCTCCGTCATCACGGTCAGCGGCAACAACAACGACCGGGTCTGGTCATCCGGGGACTGCCCGCCCGACAAGGGCAGCATCTGGGTGCAGATCCCGGCGAACAGCAACCAGACCGAGACCTTCACCTGGGATCGCAGCCGCAGCAAGCCGCAGTGCGCGACCGCCGACCAGACGGCGCCGCCGAACGGGACCTACGTGGTGCTCGCGGAGCTCACCGGGCTCTCGGGGGACAAGGTGTCGGCGCGGACGTCGATCCGACTGGACGGCTGAGGACCAGTCACCTCGGTTCGGAGCCCCGGTCGCAGGCGCGACCGGGGCTCCGGCGTTCCCGGGCCCCGGAAACGCGGAACGGCCCCAGGGGAAGCGTTTCTCCGGGGCCGTTCGCCGATTGCGCGCCGGTCAGACGTAGCGCTCCAGGATGGACGATTCGGCAAGGCGGGACAGACCCTCGCGGACCGAGCGGGCGCGGGTCTCGCCGACGCCCTCGACCGTCTGCAGGTCGTCGATGCTGGCGGCGAGCAGCTTCTGCAGGCCGCCGAAGTGCTCGACCAGGCGCTCTATCACCGTGTTCGGCAGGCGCGGGATCTTCGCCAGCAGGCGGTAGCCGCGCGGGGAGACGGCGGCGTCCAGGGACTCCGGCGAGCCGGAGTAGCCGAGCGCCTTGGCGACCGTCTGCAGATCCAGCAGCTCGGCGTGGGTGAGCGCCTCCAGGTCGGCCAGCACCTCGGTGACCGTCCGGCCCTTCTTGGCGGCCCGCTCCGGGAAGTAGTCCCGGGCGACCAGTTCGCGCTCCGGCTCCACGCCCGCGATCAGCTCGTCCAGCTGGAGCGAGAGCAGCCGGCCGTCGATGCCGAGCTCCAGCACGTAGCCGGCGATCTCGGTGGCGATCAGCCGGACCATCTCCAGTCGCTGGGCCACGGCCGTGACGTCCCGGACCGTCACCAGGTCCTCGATCTCCAGCGCGGAGAGCGTGCCGGCCACCTCGTCCAGGCGCAGCTTGTAGCGCTCCAGGGTGGCCAGCGCCTGGTTGGCGCGGGACAGGACCGTGGTCGAGTCCTCCAGCACCCGGCGGGTGCCGTTGACGTACATCGCGATCAGCCGCATCGAGTGCGAGACCGCGACCACCGGGTAGCCGGTCTGCCGGTTGACCCGCTCGGCGGTGCGGTGGCGGGTGCCGGTCTCGTCGGTGGGGATGGTCGAGTCCGGCATCAGGTGCACGCCGGCCCGGACGATCTTGGTGATGTCCTTGTCGAGCACCACGGCGCCGTCGAGCTTGCACAGCTCGCGCAGCCGGGTGGCGCTGAACTCGACGTCCAGGACGAACCCGCCGGTGCACAGCGACTCGACGGTCTTGTCGAAACCCAGCACGATCAGGCCACCGGTGTTGGCCCGCAGGACCCGTTCCAGGCCGTCACGAAGCGCGGTACCGGGCGCGATGGCGGTGAGGGAGGCCCGCAGCAGGGCCTCCTCACGGGAGGCCTTGTCCGCCCCCCGGTCGCTGGCTGCCACGTGACTCCTCCGGTCGACCCCGTGCCGCGCGCCTCGCGCCGTGCGCCGGTCCGCGGTCTGTTGCTCTGTCGCTCAGTACCGCTCCGGTACTGCCTTCTGGCCAATGAGACTGGGGAGAGTCTAACTGCGTGCGGCTTCGGCAGGGCTTGGGTCAGCGCAGTTCGTCGGAGTCGAGCGGCTCCCAGCCGTCCATCAGCTCCTCCGGGTAGGCCGGGACCTTCGCCGCGCGGGGCGCCGGCGGCGCCGACGGGGCCTCACCGCGCCCCTCGCCGCGCGGCTTGGCGGCGGCCCGGCGGCGGCCCGGGATGGCCCGCAGCGCCTCACCGATGTCGGCCACCTCGACCACCTTCATGCCCGGCGGCACCTTGCCCGGGTCCGGCGGGACCAGGGCGTGGGTGAAGCCCAGCCGGTGCGCCTCGGCGAGCCGCCGCTGCACACCCGTCACCCGCCGCACCTCGCCCGCCAGGCCGACCTCGCCGATCGCCACCAGGTTGCTGGGCAGCGGGGTGTCCGTGGAGGAGCTGGCCACCGCGAGCGCGACCGCGAGGTCCGCGGACGGCTCGGTCAGCTTCACCCCGCCGACCGTCGCGGTGTAGATGTCCTGCTTGCCGAGCTTCACCCCGCCGTGCCGCTCGACCACGGCCAGGATCATCGCGATCCGGGGCGACTCCAGGCCCGAGGTCGTCCGGCGCGGGGAGGGGATCTGCGAATCCACCATCAGCGCCTGCACCTCGGCCACCAGCGGGCGCTTGCCCTCCAGGGTGACGGTGAGGCAGGTGCCGGGGACGGGCTTGTCACGCCTGGTCAGGAAGAGGCCGGAGGGGTCGGCCAGGCCGACGATGCCCTCGTCGTGCAGCTCGAAGCAGCCCACCTCGTCGGTGGCACCGTAGCGGTTCTTGATCCCGCGGATCAGTCGCAGCCGGGCGTGCCGGTCGCCCTCGAAGCTCAGCACCACGTCCACCAGGTGCTCCAGCAGGCGCGGGCCGGCGATCTGGCCGTCCTTGGTGACGTGGCCGACCAGCAGGGTCGCCATGCCGCGCTCCTTGGACGCCCGGATCAGCGCGTTCGCCACCTCACGGACCTGGGCCGGGCCGCCGGGGGCGCCGTCCAGCTCGGCCGAGGCGATGGTCTGCACCGAGTCCAGGATCAGCAGGCCGGGGTTGACCGCCTCGATGTGCCCGAGCACCGCGCCGAGGTCGGACTCGGCGGCGAGGTAGAGGTGCTCGGAGAGGGCGTTGATCCGGTCCGCCCGCAGCCGCACCTGGCCGGCCGACTCCTCGCCGGTGACGTAGAGCGTGCGGTGCTGGGCGGTGGCCGCCTTGGCCGCGACGTCCAGCAGCAGGGTGGACTTGCCGACGCCGGGCTCGCCGGCCAGCAGGACCACCGCACCGGGGACCAGGCCGCCGCCGAGCACCCGGTCCAGCTCCGGCACACCCGTCGAGCGGGCCGTCGCGACCTGGCCGTCCACCTGGGCGATCGGACGGGCGGGCGCGCTGACCGGGCCCGCCGCCGTGGTGCGGATCGGCACCGCGCCGTACTCCTCGACCGTGCCCCAGGCGTTGCACTCCGGGCAGCGGCCGACCCACTTGGGCAGCTGGTTGCCGCACTCGGTGCAGCGGTAGGCCGGGCGCGGCTTGGCGGTGGTCTTGGAACGCGGAGGCATGCGGCCCACCGTAGCGCCTGGGTACGACAACGCCGGTCCTCGCTGCGGGACCCACACAGATGGGCGATGCTGTTACCCGAAAGAAGTACATGCCCGGCGAATGGCGGGGCCGGGCGGTCCGGTGTCCCTACCGTCGGACGGGTGACAACGCGAACTGTTGGGGCCGGACCCGGGTCGCAGGCCGCCGCCGTCCTCGCGGCGTACGAGCGGCAGACGGACGGCCTGTTCACCTACTGCCTCTCGGTGCTGTGCGAGCACGACGCGGCCGCCGACGCCCTGCGCGAGGTCGGCGAACTGGCCCGGCGGCACGGCGGCCGGCTGGCCGAACCCGGGCTGGTCCGGGCCTGGCTGTTCTCGCTCGCCCGCTACTGCTGCCTGCGGCGGCTCGCCGACGGGGCCGCCCGGGAGCCCGAGGCGGAGCCCGGCGAGGCCGAGGCCGCCCGGCGGCGCCGCGAGCTGGCCTCGCTCGCCTGGCCGGAGGCGGCCGGAACGAACCCGGAGCAGCGCGAGGCGCTGGAACTGTCCGTCCGCCACCGGCTCACCCCGCTGGAGGTGGCGGCGGTGCTGGGCCTGCCGTTCGACCGGACCCGGGAGCTGCTCGCCGCCGCCGAGACCGAGGTCGCCCGGACCCGGGCGGCGCTGCTGGTGCTCGGGGTGGGCAGCTGCCCGGAACTGGACCGGCTCGGCGGGGCCGGGGCGGAGTCCTGGCGGGACTGGGTGCTCGGGCCGGCGCTGCGGCGGGAGCTGGTGCAGCACGTGGTGGACTGCCCGACCTGCCGGGGGACGGCGGAGCGGGTGGCGGCCGGGGAGGCGGCGGCGGGGGCGGCGGGGCTGTCGGGGCTGCCGCTGCTGAGTGCGCCTGCTCCGGGTTCGTCGGTGTCCTCGGGGTCCTCGGTGTCCTCGGTGTCCTCGGCGGACGGGGTGGGGTATCTGCCGTCGGCGGGTGCGGCCGGCGCGGCGGGGCGGCGGGGCCCGGCGGTCGCCGAGCCCGGGCTGCGGTTCGACCACGGCGGCTTCCCCCGGCACCGGGCGCCCGACGCGGGCCGCGGCCTGGCGGTCCGGCGGCGGGTGGTGACCACCGGGGTGCTGGCGGCGGTGCTGGCGGCGCCGGTGGTCGCGCTCTGGGCCGGGCACCGGGGCGGCGGGTCGGGGTCGGCGGCCTCGGTCTCGGCGGTACGGGTGGACGAGGCCGGACGGGAGGCCGGGCAGCGGCCGCAGCCGTGGTCGGCGGGGGCCGCCGGTGGGGCCGGGGGAGCGGGGATGCCGGGGCTGGAGCTCGCGGGCGCGGGGGTGGGGGCCGGTGGTTCGGCCGGTTCGGGTGGTGCAGGTTCGGGTGGTGCAGGTTCGGGTGGTGCAGAAACGTTGCTGCCGGGTTTTCCGCAGCTCAGCTTCCAGGGCCCGCTGGTCCCGGTCCCGGGCCGGGGCTCCACCCCCCTCAGCAACCCGGCCCTGGTCGCCGCCCCGGCCCCCTCGGTCGAACAGGCCGCCGCCCCGGGGACGGGCCCGGGCGGCCGGGCCCCCGCCGGACTGCTCACCGTCGAGGCCGGCGAGTACGGCAGTCGCACGGTGCTCACCCTCACCAACTCCGGTACCACGGAGATCCGTTGGCACGCCGTAACGGACGCCGCCTGGCTCCGGCTCAGCCGCGACGCGGGGACGCTGGCGCCGGGGCAGCGGATCACCGTGATCGTCACCGTGGACGAGGACCTCGCGCCCACCACCCACTGGACCGCCCGGATCGCCCTACCGCCCTCCCAGGCGGTGGTCACCCTGGAAGGCGGCCCGCAGAACCGGGGCGGGTCGGCGTCCCCCTCGGCGGAGCCGTCGTCGACACCGAGCGGTACGGCGTCGCCCACGGGCACCGCAACGGCCACGGCCACGGCGTCGCCGAGCCGGACGGGGGCACCCTCACCGTCGGGCTCCAGCTCTCCGACGACGCGGCCCTCGCCCTCGGGGCCGCCGACCGGCACGCCGACGCCCTCGGCGACCCCGACGGGCAGCGCCTCCCCGCACCCGACCGGCACGGCGACGGCTTCGCCGTCAGGGCGCTGACGGAGGCCGGCTCCGACGGTCGGCGAGGCGGTCGAGCGGGCTCGCGGGCGGAGGCGGGCCGGGCGCGAAGGCGGCCACCCCGCGCCCGGCCCGGCGAGGTCGGAGCTGTCCCCGTCCGAAGGCGCGGGGCCGGCTTGAGACGGGCCCGACACCACCCGACCGACTCCGTGGGCATGAGCACGAAGCAACCACCCGCCGGACCGGAAGACGGCCGGCCGGCCTCGCCGCACAGGCCGGAAGGCCCGGCGCGAACGGCGACCCGGGCCGGGCCCGGTGAATCCGGGAGAGGTCCCGTCCACCTGCGGCCGGGGGGCACGGGTCAGGTGCGGTGGATCGGGGGGACCTGGTAGGTGCCGTCCAGGACGGTCGGCTTGGGTTGGTAGAGGCGGATGATCGGGCGGAACTCGCCGTGGGGGGTGGGGAGCCAGTTGGCGGCGGTCGTGGGGTCCTCGGGCTGGTCGTGCTGGAGGGTGAGGGTGAGGGAGCCGTCGTCGCCGTAGACCAGGCCAGGGGTTCGGTCGCCGATGGAGTAGCGGTCGATGGGGTTCTCGACCAGGTAGTAGTCGGGGACGGAGTACATGGTGACGGACCAGAAGGCCTCGGCGGGCGGGGGCTGGTCGAAGCGGAGGGTGTAGCTGTTGGCGCCGGTGAGCGGGCGACCGTCGGAGTCGTCGTAGGTCGTCGCGTACGAGGCCTCGTAGGCGTGGTTGCCCCAGAGGCCGGCACGGGCGGCGGCCGCCCGGCTGAGGTAGGCGGCGCGGCGGTCGGGGATGCGCCACTCGGGGTCGTGGAGGGTGCCGGGGCCCAGGTGGTCGAGGTTGTAGTCGAAGAGGTGGAGCGCGGAGCGCCATTCGCCGGGCGGGTGGTCCTCGGGCGGGCGGGTGGCGTCCTCGACCCGTTCGCGGCCGGCGGCCAGGCCCTTGGCGAGTGCGAGGGTCCAATCGGCGGCGGCCGCGCGGTAGGGCGAGGCGCCGTCGTCCAGCAGGCCGAGCGGGGCGAAGCGGCGCTGGTACTCGATGTCGGGGGTGGCGGGCGGGAAGGCCTGCATCCACACCCGCAGGCGTTCGAAGAAGGCCAGCCGCTCGGGGACCTCCGGGTCGGGCTCGGGCAGTCCGGCGACCAGGCCGCCGGGCTCCAGCGGTTCCAGGACCAACCCGGCCTGCAGGGCCTTGACCCGGGGCAGGTCGCCCGGTCCGGCGCAGGCGAAGCGGCCGACGGCGGTGCCGACGGTGGTCGGCAGCTCGATCACCCGGCTCGGGTCGGGCGGGGTGCCGTGCCAGTCGGGCGGGACGATCAGCCAGGTCTGGGCGTCGGTGCCGGTGGCGCGGCGTCCGAGGTAGGCGACGTTGTCCGTCCAGGCGTCGATGAACTGGAGCACGTAGTAGGCGCCGGCGGTGTCCGGGACGTGCAGGACCAACGGGCCCTCGGAGAGGTCGAGTTGGGCGATCGAGTAGATCGTGTCGTTGTTGACCGAGACGAACTGGTCGCCCGGGCGGGCCAGCCGGGTCGCGTGGCTGAAGTGGTTGAACTGCTCCGCCGGGAGGGTGCCCAGCCCGCCCTTGGCGAAGCGCTCGACCATGGTGAGGGCGGCGACGAGCGGGTAGCCGTAGACGTAGGCGTCGGCGGCCAGGGCCTCCAGCTCGGGCTGGTTCATCGGTGGTCCTTCGTGCGGTCGGTCGGGGGCGGTCCGGGGAGCGGGGTGGTCAGCGCGGGTCGAGCGGCGGGAGCCGCCAGCGGCCGTCCAGGACGGACGGGTCGGGGCCGTAGAGCCGGATCACCACGGTGAACGGGCCGTCGGGGGCGGGCAGCCAGTTGGCGGAGTGCTGGGCGTCGGCGGGGCGCTTGTGCTGGACGTAGAGGGTGAGTCCGCCGTCCGGGTCACGGACCAGGTCCGGGGTGCGGTCGCCGATCGAGTAGCGGTCCAGGGTGTTGTCGACCAGGTGACGCCCGGGCAGGGCGTACATCGTGGCGGTCCAGAGGAAGCGGGCCGGGGGCAGGCCGTGCGGGCCGAAGTGGATCACGTGGTCGCGGTCGCTGGCGTTGGGCGGGCGGTGGCCGGCGGCGTCGGCGGTCCAGCTGCCGGACCAGACCTCTTCGGCGGGCAGTCCGTAGAGGCCGAGCTTCGCACCGAGCGCCTGGCGCAGGAAGTCGGCGCCGATCCGCTCGCGGGTGCCGAACAGAGCGGTCGTGTCGTGGAGTTCGGCGGCGGCACGCTCCAGCCGGGCCCTGCCGTCGGCGATGCCTCGTTCGATCTCGGCTCGGACGTCCAGGGGGAGGGTGGCGGGCTCGAACTCGCCTCGGCCGTCGACGCCGAGGTCGGCGAGGCGGCCGCGCAGGTCGACCTCGGCGGGCGGGAGCGGGACGGCGCCCGGCTGCGGGTCGGTCAGCGGGAAGAAGCCGAGCAGGAAGTCGAGGAAGCAGAGGAACTCGACGGTGTCCATCACCTCGTCGCGCCAGACCGGCCAGACCGGCTCCGGGGCGGGGGCGGGCGCGGGGGTGTCGGCGTAGCGGTGCAGCGGGCGCAGCCGGTACTGCTCCTGGACGGCCTTCAGTCCGGCGATGTCGGCGGGGGTGGTCCCGGCGAGGTGGGTGCGGCCGACGATGCCGACCAGTTGGGTCGCGGTGCGGATGACGCCCTTGATGCCGGGCGGGGGCTCGCCCTGCCAGTCGGGGCCGGCCACCAGGTAGTCGCCGGCCTGCCGGCCGGTGGTCCGGGCGCCGACGGACCCGGCGTGGACGGTGTCGAGTTCGTGCACCGGGAGGACGTAGTAGCGGTCCTCGGCCGGGACGGAGACCACCCAGGGTTCGGCGCGCAGGTCGAGCCAGGCCCAGGAGTGCGGGGTGTCGTTGTCGGGGGAGGCGACGTCGGTGTCGACGGGGGTGAAGGGCTGCGCGTGGTGGCGGAAGACGCCGAAGCCGCCGACGTACCCCGGGTCCGCCTCGTCCAGGGCCTGGGAGTAGAGGGTGCGGTAGTTCCGCAGGATCGGGTAGCCGCGGATCCAGGCCTCGGCGGCGGTGGCGCGGACGGTGGCCGGGTCCACGAGTGCCGGGTTGACCATGCTGTCGAGCTCCCAGTGCCGTATCCAGTGCCGAATCAGGACATATCGGCACACCTGGGATGCTAAGTGGGGTGGGGCGGGGCGGCATGTCGGCTGCTCCGCCGCTCCGGCGGGGCCTACGGGACCGACGGGATTCGCTCGGCGCTCTGCCCAGCGCGAATCCGGGCGTACGGGCGGGGCGGCCGGGAGAGGCTGGCCGGCATGAAGATCCTGCTACTCGGGGGCTCGTCCTTTCTCGGACGCGCCTATGCCGCCGAGGCCCTCGCCCGCGGCCACCAGGTCACCACCTTCAACCGCGGCCGCAGCGCCGCCGACCTGCCCGGGGTCGAGGCCGTCCGGGGCGACCGCGACAGCGCGGAGGACGTCGCCGGGCTGGTCGAGGGCCGCGGCTGGGACGCCGTCGTCGACACCTCGGCCCGGCAGCCCGCCCAGGCCGCGCTCACGGCGCGGCTGCTGCGCGAGCGGGCCGACCACTACACCGTCGTCTCCTCGGTGCACGCCTACGCCGACTGGGCCACCCGGGTGATCGACGAGGACTCCGCCCTCCTCCCCTGCCCCGCCGACGCCCCGCCCGACCAGCCCTTCGGCCGCGAGCTGAAGGCGGGCTGCGAGCGCGCGGTGCTGGAGGGCTTCGGCGCCGAGCGCTCGCTGGTCCTCAGCAGCGGCCTGCTGATCGGGCCGCACGAGCTCGGCGGCCGACTGCCCTGGTGGCTGGAGCGGATGGCGCGCGGCGGGCGGGTGCTCGCCCCGGGCGATCCCGGGCGGACCATGCAGGTGATCGACGTCCGGGACTTCGCCGCCTTCGGACTCGACCGGCTGGAGGCCGGGACGGCGGGCCGTTTCCTCACCACGGCGCCGCCCGGGCAGCTCACCTTCGGGCAGTGGCTGGAGACCTGCCGGGAGGTCGCGGGCGCGGCTGACACCGAGCTGGTCTGGGTCACGGACGAGCGGCTGCTCGCCGAGGGGCCGGACAAGGTCGAGCCCTGGCTCGAACTCCCCTTCTGGGCGCCGGATCTACCGGAGTGGAAGTACATCTGGCAGGTCGACAGCGGTCGCGCCCGGGCGGCCGGGCTGAACTGCCGCCCGTTCGCCGAGACCGCGCGGGACACCTGGGCGTGGCTGCGCGGGCGCGGGCCGGCGGCCGACACCGACGCCGAGGGGCGCAAGCGGGTGCCGGGGACGGCGTTCCGGCAGGGCATCGAACCGGCCAAGGAGCAGCGGCTGTTGGCCGCCTTCGGATGACGCGACGGAGTGGGAGGTCGGACCGGCCGACTTCCCACTCCGTGCCGGTCAATGGGTGCGGCGGGTCACCAGCTCGGCGAGCGCCAGCAGTTCGTCAGCCGCGGACGGCTCCGGTACGGCCACGGCCAGTTGCGCCATCGCCGCGGCCATCCGCTCGCAGGACTCGCCCTGCGCCCAACCACGCCCGCCGGCCTCGTCGACGGCGGCCGCGCACTGGGCCAACTCCTCGGGGGTCAGCGGGCGTTCGAGCGTGTACAGCTCGGCGAGCCGGGCGCCTTCGGGAGTTCCGGAGCCCAGTGCCCTGACCACCGGCAGCGACTTCTTGCGGGCGACCAGGTCCGCGCCGACCGGCTTGCCGGTGACCGCAGGGTCCCCCCAGATGCCGATCAGGTCGTCGATCAGCTGGAAGGCCAGACCGATCTCGCGGCCGAAGCCGTCCATCGCCTGCGCGGCCTCCTCGGACCCGCCGCCGTACAGCACGCCCATCGCGCAGGCGGCGCCGAGCAGGGCGCCGGTCTTGGCCTCGGCCATCGCCAGGCACTCGGTGAGCGAGACGTCGTTGCGCTGCTCGAAGGCGCAGTCGATCTGCTGGCCCTCGCAGAGCTCGACCACGCAGTCGGCGAGCCGGCGGATCGAGCCCCGGGCGGCCGGGTGGGCGTCCTCGGCGAGCAGGCGCAGCGCGAGGGAGTGCATGGCGTCGCCGGCCAGGATGGCCTCGGTGGTGCCGAACACTCGCCAGGCGGTGGGCCGGTGGCGGCGGGTGCCGTCACGGTCGATGACGTCGTCGTGGAGCAGGGTGAAGTTGTGGACCAGCTCCACCGCGGCGGCCGCGGCGACGGCCGTGCCGGGGGTGCCGCCGAGGGCCTGGGTGGCGGCGAGGACCAGGGCCGGGCGGATCGCCTTGCCGGAGGAGGCCTCGGCAGGCGTGCCGTCCGCCTCCCACCAGCCGAAGTGGTAGCCGGCGACCTTGCGCATCGTGCCGGGCAGCGAGTCGACGGCGGCCCGCAGGACCGGGTCGACCAGCCCACGGGCCCGGGCGAGGATGCCAGCCGCCTCGTGGCCCTCTTTGTGGTCCCGCTCCAGCGTGGAGCTCGTCATGGGTTTCTCTCCCTGTAGGGCGCCTGTCCTGGGATGGCCTGCTGTGCCGTACGCGCCGCGGCGCGCCGCCCGGCCGGGGTGGACATCCCTGGTCGGGCGGCGCGGTCGGCACGGATACCGGACTCGGATATCAGGCCCGGATATCCGACTCGGATGTCGGACTCGCATGTCGGACTCGTATGTCGGACTCGGGTGAGAGTCGGCGTCAGCGCTGGGCGATGTCCACGTTCTCCAGCACGCCGATCGCGTCCGGCACCAGGATCGCGGCCGAATAGTAGGCGCTCACCAGGTAGGAAATGATGGCCTTCTCGTCGATTCCCATGAACCGCACCGAAAGGCTCGGCTGGTATTCGTCCGGAATTCCGGTCTGGTGCAGGCCGATGACACCCTGGTTGTCCTCACCGACACGCATCGCGATGATCGAGCTGGTGCTACCGCCGACGATCGGGATCTTGTTGCACGGGAAGATCGGCACCCCGCGCCAGGCGTTGACGTGCTTGCCCTCGACCTCGACGGTGCCCGGGTTGAGGCCGCGCTTGCTGCACTCCCGGCCGAAGGCGGCGATGGCCTTGGGGTGGGCCAGGAACATCTTGGTGCTGCGGCGGCGGCTGAGCAGCTCGTCCATGTCGTCCGGGGTGGGCGGGCCGGAGTGGGTCTGGATCCGCTGGTCGTACTCGGCGTTCTCCAGCAGGCCGAACTCGGGGTTGTTGATGAGCTCGTGCTCCTGGCGCTCACGCAGGGCCTCGATGGTCAGCCGGAGCTGGTGCTCGGTCTGGTTCATCGGCTGGTTGTAGAGGTCGGCGACGCGGCTGTGCACCTTGAGGATGGTCTGCGCGACGCTGAGCTCGTACTCGCGGGGCTTGAGCTCGTAGTCCACGAAGGCGTCGGGCAGGTCGTACTCGCCCTGGCGGCCGGCCGCGAGGTCGATCGCGGCCTCACCGTGCTTGTTCTGCGCCTGCTGGAAGCCGTTCAGGTACTCCATGATCTGCAGCTGGAGCGACTCGGAGCGGTCGTGCAGCTCCTGGAAGGACGGCCAGGAGAGCACCATCACCGTGCCGGAGGTCGCGGCGCGGACGGTGTACGGCCAGGTGCCGTCCTCCTCCTGGAGCGCTTCGTCACCCAGGTGGTCACCGTCGGCGAGGGTGCCGACCACCGTCTCCTCGCCGTACTTGCCGGTGCCGAGCCGGTCCAGCTTGCCGTGCGCGATCAGGAAGACCTCGCTGATCGGCGAACCGGCGGCGACCAGGACGTCGCCCGCGTCGAACCGGCGCTGGGTGAAGCGCCCGGCCAGCTCCTCCAGCACGGCCTCGTCCTGGTAACCGCGCAGCACCGGCACCTCGGCCAGGCTCTGCGGGATGACCCGGACCTCGGAACCGGTCTTGGCGAAACTCACCCGGCCGCGGCCGACCTTGTAGCGCAGGCGGCGGTTGACCCGGTAGGTACCGCCGGACACCTGCACCCAGGGCAGCGTCCTGAGCAGCCAGCGCGGGCTGATGCCCTGCATCTGCGGCGCGGACTTGGTGGTGGTGGCGAGGTTCCGCGCGCCCGCCGTGCTCAGTGACTGCTGCTGCCGGATCTCCGGCTGCGCGCCGGGCGCAGGAATACCGGCATTGGTTTCGGTCGACATATGGGGAGCCCTTCACGAACCCGATGAAGTGTCGCCTTGCACATGCATGTTGCAACTTCATGGTGGGCCCGTTCGGAGGCATACCGCAATCACTCATTCGAGTGGTTCGGAATAACCGAACAAATAGTACGACTCGATCACCTGATCGATATACGTTCGACTGTCTATTCGAACCGTCGACCGGCCGCGCCCCATCTTCCCCCATCGACCGCCCCGCCCGCGCCGGAATGCGACACCTCCCGCACACGGCTGCCCAGGGCGCCGATCGGCGGGCTACAGCGGGCCGTTCCAGTCCAACGTCGGCTCCAGCACCCCCTCCAGGGTGAGCAGCCAGCGCTTCACCTCGATCCCGACCCGGCCGCCGCCGAAGCCCCCGATCCCGTCCGCCGCCACCACCCGGTGGCAGGGCACCAGCAGGGCGACGGGGTTGGCGGCCATCATCTGCCCGACCGTCCGGGCGGCCAGGCCCGGCTCGGCGACGTCCTCGAACACCCCGCTGCGGGCGGCCAGTTCGCCGTAGGTGATGGTCCGGCCGTACGGCACCTCGCGCCAGAGCGTCCGGAGCACCGCACGGTGCGGCCCGGAGCTGAGGCTCCAGTCGATCGGCAGGCCCAACTCGCGGGTGCGGCCGGCCAGGTAGGCGCCGATCCGCTCGGTGACGGCGGCGGTCTTCGCCGGGTCGGTGCAGGGCGGCGTCCCGCCGTCCCGCCCGCCGTAGCCGGCCGCCGCCACGCCGTGCGGCGTCACCGCGATGTGCATCGGGCCGCTGGGCAGCGGAGTCGGCACGGTCAGCCAGGACAACGACCGGGACTGCGGCACGCTCGGGCCCCCACCCTCCACCGGGCCGGCGGCCGGCCGTCCCGGCAACCGGAGGGCGGGCTCGCCCCGTTCGCCATCGTACGACGGGCGGGGCGGGCCTTCGGCGAGTCCGGTCAGCTCTGCCCCCGCAGTCCGGTGGACAGCGTCCGCGCCCAGTGCGACAGTTCGGCGCGGTCCGGGGCACGGCCCTCGCACAGCACGGTGAGCTGCGCCTCGTTGATCCGGTTCGGCCCCGGGATCTCCAGCAGGTACGCCAGCTCGGCCAGTACGGTGGCCAGCCGCTGCGCGTCCGCGTGGTCCAGGGTGGCCGCGGCGTGGTGGTGGCTGATGGTGAGCGAACCGGGCATGGTCATCCTCCTCCGTACCCCCACGGTCCACGGTACGGCCGGCCCGGCCACCCCGCCCGCCGCGGAGGCACACACGCGTGGGCGGAGCGACCGGCTGCGCTCCGGGGCCGGCCGGATACGGTGCGCGGTGGGCCGCACCGGTGGCCGGGGGTGCGCCCCGGAGCCGTCCGAGGGGTGAGTCAGTTGTCCGGGCCCTCCTCCCAGCGACGATTCCGTACGGCCGGTACGCCCAACACTACGACCCCGGCCGCAACTTGCCAGACCGCCCCGAGCAGCAGCACCTCCCCGGTGCCGAGCCGGGCGGCCAGCGGGCCGGCCGCCGCCAGCCCGAGCGGGCCGAGGACGAAGGCGCCGAGCGAGCCGAAGGAGGTCAGCCGGCCGAGCAGCTCCACCGGGACCCAGCGCTGCGTCGTGGTGGAGAACAGCGTCCCGCAGACCGCCGAACCCACCCCCGCCACCAGCGCTCCCGCGACCACCCAGACCAACGACGCCCCGGCCGCCAGCGCGGCGGAGGGCAGCGCCCAGGCCAGACCGGCCACGGTGGCCACCGCGAGCGGGCGCCCGGGGCGCCGGCCGAGCATCCAGAGACCGCCCAGCACCGCGCCGGCGCCGTACACGCCCATCACCAGGCCCCAGGCCCGGGCGCCGCCGAGCTCCCGCTGCGCGGTGAGCGGGCCGAGCACCAGGAACGGCGCCCAGACCAGCAGGTTGAACAGCCCCATCTGGGCCGTGGTGATCCACAGCCACGGGCGGGCGGCGAACTCCGACCAGCCGGCTCGCAGCTCCCGGAGCATCGAGGTCCCGTCGTCCGTCCCCGGACGCTCGGGCAGGCGGAGGCCGGCCAGCGCGAGGGCGCCGACACCGTACGTCACCGCGTCGATCAGCAGCACCGCCGCCGGGCCCCGGGCCGCCGTGACCAGGCCGGCCAGCGCGGGGCCGGCCACCGTGGACACCGAACGCGACAGGCCCAGCAGGGTGTTGCCGTCCGCCAGCAGTTCCTTGCGGCGCACCAGGTCGGGCAGGATCGCGCCGAAGGCGGGCATGAACAGCCCCTCGCCGATCCCCCACACCGCCACCAGGGCGACCATCACCCAGACCGGCGCGTGCCCGGCCGCCAGCAGCCCGGCGAACAGCGCCTGCACGAGGCCGCGCAGGACGTCCGAGCCCAGCATCAGGCGGCGGCTGCCGAACCGGTCGGCGATCACCCCGCCGGCCAGCAGCACCAGCACCACCGGCAGGATCCGGGCGGCCATCACCCAGCCGAGGTCGGTGCCGGTGCCACCGCTGTCGAGCACCGAGAAGGCGACCGCGACCGGCGCCATCGAGGAGCCGAGGAGAGAGGTCGTGTACCCGATGAAGAAGCGGGTGAATTCGCGCTCGCCCAGCACGGCGAGACGGTCTCCCAGGCGCCGCGGGCGGGCCGGGATCCGTTCTGTGTCCACTGCCATGGGCAGCAGTCTGCGAGCGGCCGGGAGCGTGGATCAAGGGTTTTCCGGGAAAAACTTGAGCCTTTTTGCATCAATTTTGGCGACGCGCTTCATTGCCGCAGTAAATTGCTTGGCAAATGGCCTCTCACCTGCCGTTTACTGCGCTTTCCAGATATCCTGCGGGGGCATCGGATTCAGTGATTTACTGCGAAAGAAGGCGATCGTGACAGAGCTTCCCCCGGTCGAGTACGGCCTCGCCGTCGAGCGCTACCTGGCCGCCTCCGGACTCGCCGAGGGATCCCGGCGGATCTACCGGATCGCGCTGCACACCTGGGCCTGGGCGCTCGCCGACCGGCCCGCCCCCACCGGCCCCGGTCGGCGGCGCGCCCGGCCGCCCGTGCTCCCGCTCGCACTGCTCGACCACCCGGACGCCGCCGAGCGGCTGCGCGCCGCGGCGGCCGGGCGCGGTGCCGACACCGACCCGCGCACGCTCAACCGCGAGCTCTCCACCCTGCGCGCGGCAGTGGCCTGGTGGCGCGCCCGGGGCTGGATCGACGGCGACCCGACCACCGACCTGCGCCCCGCGCCGCTGCCCGCACCGGCCGAGGCCGCCGCCCCGTTGGCCGAGGAGCAGCTGCGCGCCCTCTTCGCCCTGCGCGCGCCGCTGCGCGAGCAGGCGCTCTGGCACCTGCTGCACGAGTCCGGCGCCGCGATCGAGACCGTGCTGGCCCTGAACGCCGACCAGCTCGACCTGCCCCGGCGCCGCAGCCGTCCCCGACCGGGCCAAGCCCCCGTCCGGTGGCAGTCCGGCGGCGCCCGGCTGCTCCCGCTGCTGACCGTCGGCCGCGCCGGCGGCCCGCTCTTCCTCACCGACCGCCGGGCCCCGGCCGACACCCCCGCCGCCGACCGCTGCCCGCACACCGGCCGCGCCCGCCTCTCCTACCGTCGCGCCGCCGAGCTCTTCACCGCCCACACCCGGACGCTCACCGAGCCGCCGGGCACGGGTTGGACGCTCCGGCAGCTGCGGCCGGGGCGGTAGGGGCAGTAGGGGGCCGGCTCCGCTCACTCCCCGGACGACGGCGGCACGGCCCGGCGACCCCGCGGGAGCAAGTCGTCCAGCACGACCGCCAGTCGGTCCGGCGGCGGCCGGGCGGCCGGGTCGAGGCGCAGGCCGGCGTCGATCGCCTCGGCGAGCAGAGGTGCGGGCCGCGCAGGGCCTCTGGTGTTCATCGGGTGGCCTTGGTCAGGGTCGCGGCCCGGTCGAGCCGGGCGTAGCCGTCGTCGTGGGCGAGCAGGTCCGCGTGGCTGCCGCAGGCGGCGACGCGGCCCTCGCGCAGCAGGACGATCCGATCGGCGTTCCGTACGGTGCGCAGGTCGTGCGAGATGATGATCGTGGTCCGCCCGTTCATCAGCCGCCCCAGCGGCTCCAGGATCCGCCGCCCGGACTCCGGGTCCAGCCCGGTGGTCGGCTCGTCGAGCAGCAGCACCGGCGCGTCCCGGATCACCGCCCGGGCGATCGCGATCCGCCGGCGCTGCCCGCCGGACAGCAGCCGTCCGTGCTGGCCCACCACGGTGTCGTAGCCCTCCGGCAGCCGGCTGATGAACCCGTCCGCGTCGGCTGCCCGGGCGGCGGCCGTGATCTGCGCGTCGGTCGCCCCGGGCCGGCCGTAGGCGATGTTCTCCCGGACGGTGCCGTGGATGACCGGGGTCTCCTGCAGCAGCACCGCGATGTGCTCGCGCAGATCGGTCAGCGCCAGTTCGCGCAGGTCGATGCCGTCCAGCCGGAGGGCGCCGCGCTCCGGGTCGTAGAAGCGCAGCAGCAGCTTGGCGACCGTCGTCTTGCCCGCCCCGCTCTCCCCGACCAGCGCCACCGTCTCGCCCGGCTCGGCGCGGAAGGAGACGTCGTACAGCGCCACCCGGGTGGTGCCCGGGTAGCGGAACCACACCCCGTCGAAGGCCACCGCGCCGCGCACCCGGGCGGGGCGCAGCGGTGTCGGCGGATCGGCCACCTGCGGCTGCTGGTCGAGCAGTTCGATGATCCGCTCGGCGGCGGCCGTGGCCGAGTAGACGCCGTTGCCGAGCCGGCCGATCCCCTGGATCGGGCTGTAGAGGCGGCTCAACAGGGCGACGAAGACGAGGAGTTCGCCGAGGGTGAGGCGGCCGCGGACCAACTCCCAGGCGCCCAGCCCGAGCACGATCAGCGCGCCGACCAGCTCCAGCAGATCCCCGATCGGCTCGAACAGGGCGCGCAGCCGGGTCGCCGCCATGGTCGCCCGGAACCGCGCGAGGTTCTCCCGGCGGAACCGTTCCTGCTCCCAGTCCTGCCGGTTGTACGCCTGCACCAGCGCGATGTTGCCCAGGGTCTCCTCGGCGAGGGCGCTGACCGAGCCGCTGCGGCGGCGCCGTTCCCGGGACGCCGCCCTCACCCGCGTCGAGAGGCGCCGCACGGTGATCCAGAACAGCGGCGCGACCACCAGCGCGGTCAGCGCGAGGTCCCAGCGCAGGTAGAACAGCACACCCAGGAAGACGGCCAGTTCGGTGACGTACGCGACCGCGTCGAGGACGCCCGAGAGCAGGAAGGTCTCGACCGCCTCGACATCCGCGGTCAGCCGCGACAGTACGTCGCCGAGCCGCCGCCGCTCGAAGAAGCCCAGCGGCAGGCCCTGCAGATGGCGGAACACGTCCGCGCGCAGGGCGAGGAGGAAGCGCTCGCCGACCCAGGCCGAGGTCGTCTCGTCGGCGAAGCCCAAGCCGCCTGCCAGCAGGGTCAGCCCGGCGTACCCGAGCGCGACCGGCGGGAACAGCCCGAGCCTGCGCGGCACCAGCACCTCGTCGACGACGACCTTGAAGAGCCAGATCGCGGCCGCGTCGACCACCGGGCCGAGCAGGACGAACCCCAGCAGCAGGGCCAGCCAGCGCCGTCCCCCGCGGGTGTAGGGCCAGAACCGGACGAAGATCCGCCGCAGCGACACGGCCGGGGCCGGGGCGACGACCGGATCGGTCCGGCCGTCGCCGTCACCCGTGTCCACAGCCATCAGCCGCCACAGCGACCACACGTGCTCGTCCTGACCCGGGGTCATGACCGGCCCATCAGCCGTCAGTACCGCCCGTGCCTGGTGTTGCGGCGCCGACGACGGCGGTGGCCGGTCCTGTCGTGGAAGTCCCTGTCCTCCCTGTCGTTCCCGCGGTCGTCCCCGCGCTCGTGGCGCGAACCCCGCATCGCCGGCAGGAGGTTGGCGAGGATGCTCATCGCCGCCACCTCTCTCTCGATTGCTCCTGCACCGGGAGATACGGACGGGCGGGCGGGGGTGCTCAGGGCGAGTCGGGTACGTCGGTTCCGCGGTGCCTCCCGGGTGGTCCATCCCGTGCTCCACCCCGTGTTCCACCCTGTGTTCCAGGGCGGGTCCAGGGCGGTCACCAGCGCGTGTCAGCGCGTGTATCAGCCCGTGTGCCGGGTGTCGCGGAGACCGTTACCCAGCCGATGGACGGCCGTGACGTGGCCGGGCGGGGACCGCGACACGGCACTCCTACCGTCACTGGCGACGCACCGGCCGCACCGGCCGGGGGCGTCCGCGCGACACCGCGCCCGCGAGAGAGACGAAGGAGAACCACCGTATGAGCAGGACCCGCACCGACCGCTCGCCCGCCCGTCGCATGCTGGCGGTCTGCGCCCTCACCGGGGCCGCGCTGATGACCGCCGTCACCGGCGGGCAGGCCTGGGCCGACGGGACCCCGCAGCCGACCCCCACCGCCGCCGCCCCCGCCAACGGGGCACCGGCGGGCGCGGCGGCGGGTGGGGCCCCGGTCAGCGCCGCCCCGGCCAGGCCCGCCCAGCCGGCCCCGCAGGGCGCCGCACCGGTCGGCGGCCCCGCCGAGCCCGCCCACCCGACCACGAAGGCGCCGGGCGCCGAGGCCGCCGCCGCGCCCGCCCCGCAGCGCTCCCCCGGCGCCGCCCCGGTCGGAGCCGTCCCCGCCAAGCCGCAGGTCCGCGAGGTGCCGAAGGGCGCCGCCCAGGCCGGGGACGGCTCCGCCGCGACCGACGGCAGCGGCCTGATGCTGGCGGGCGGCGGCGGCGTGGCCGCCGTCGGCGCCGGTGCCCTGGGCTTCGCCCTCCTGCGCCGCCGCTCCGGTGCGCGCGGCTGACACCGGTCCCGAGTCCGCCGGGCACCCCGGCGCCCTTCCTCCGCACCCGGCCGGGCGGGGAAGCGGCGCCGGGGCGCCCCCGGCGGCGGGGACCAGCAGGACGGGGGGCCGGGCCGAGCGCCGTCGCGCCGCCCGGCCCGGCCCGAGCTTCCTGAGCCGGACTGTCTTCGGCACGGCCGGCCTGCTCTGCCTGGCGCTCGGCACCTCGATCGCGCTGTCCGGCCGGGACACCCCGGTGGTACGGATCGAGTCCTCCGGCCACGACCCGGCGGCCACCGCGACCACTACTCCCACCGCACCCGCCGGCGCGCCGACCGCCGGTGATCAGCCCCTCGCCGCCTCACCGCCGACCCGCCTGGTGATCCCCTCGCTCAGCGTGGACGCCCAGGTGACCGACCTCGGCCTGAACGCCGACGGCACGGTCCAGGTGCCGTCGGCCGACCGGGCCGACGAGGTCGGCTGGTACCGCAACGGCCCCACCCCCGGCGAGACCGGCCCCGCCGTCCTGATCGGGCACCTCGACACCAAGCACGGCCCGGCGGTCTTCCAACGGCTGCCGGAACTGCGCCCGGGCGCACTGATCCGCGTCCGGCGCGCCGACGGCGGCACCGTGGACTTCAAGGTCCGCACCCTGCTCCAGGCCGCCAAGGACCACTTCCCCACCGAGACCGTCTACGGCGACACCCCCGCGCCCACGCTCCGGCTGATCACCTGCGGCGGGCGGATCGGCTCGGACGGTCATTGGACGGACAACATCATCGTCCTGGCGGACCCGGCCTGACCCGGTCCCCCGTACCGGCCCGGCCCGGCCCCCCGTCCCGGGGCGGAACCGTCGATCACCGTCCGCGCGACCTACCACCGGAACCAGAACCTGAACCGCAGCCAGAACCGCAACGAGGGCAGGACGGCCAGAAGGGCGACGACCCGGCACCGCACCGCGAACCAGGAGGACGAGCACCGACCGTGGCACCACCGACTCCGCTCCGCCGCCGCCCCGGCGCCGTCCCCGCGGTCGCCCTCGTCGCCCTGGCCGTCCTGACCGCCCTCGCCGCCCTGGCCTTCGGCCGACCCGACCCCGGCGGCCTCCGGGACGAGGGCCCGCACCCGGCCGTCACCCCGTCGGCGTCGGCCAGGCCGCTCTGGCCCGGACTGGCCACCGCACCGCCGCCGGCCACAACCGCGAGCGGGTCCGCCACCCAGGCACCGCCCCAGCCCGTACCCGACCTGGCCGTCCCCGGGCACGACCTCACCGCGGTCGACGTCCGCACCCTCCTGGCCAAGGACCCGGCGGTGGGCGGGGAGGAGCGGCACGCGCTCGACTCCTGCGCCGAATGCGCGGTGCGGGCCCCCGAGTTCCGCGACCTCACCGGCGACGGGCTGCCCGAGCTGATCGCCGCCGTCACCACACCCGGACCGGTCGTGCTGCACGTCTACACCCTCGCCGGCGGCCGCGTCCTGCCGATCCTGCGGGTACAGGTCCAGCAGGAGTTCAGCGCCGCGACGATCGGCTCCGACCTGTGGCTGTACGAGCCGACCACCGTCACCACCCGGACCACCAGCCACTACCAGTGGGACGGGGTCAGGCTCGCCCTGGTCGAGAAGCGGGTGGACGGCATCGGCCTGCTCCAGCCCACCGACCCGGGCACCGACCCGCCGGCCGCCACCGGGGCCGGCGGCAGCACCGAACGCGTGCCCGTTCCGAAGCACCCCTCCACCGGGCCGCAACCGGTCCCCGGTGCGGGCGCGGTCGCCCCGTCCGCACGCCCCGTCCGACCGACCCCCCAGCCCTCCGTCCCCGCCGTGCTCCCGGAAGCGAAGCGATGACCCCCGCAGCCACCCCCGCCCAGCCGCACATCCTGCTCGTCGAGGACGACGAGGTGATCCGGGAGGCCACCCGGATGGCCCTGGAGCGCTACGGCTTCCCGGTCACCACCGCCGCCGACGGCCTGGAGGGGCTGGAGGCCTTCCACGCCGTCCGACCCGACCTGCTGCTGCTGGACGTCATGCTCCCGCTGCTCGACGGGGTCGGCCTCTGCCGCCGGATCCGCGAGGAGAGCCAGCTGCCGATCCTGATGATGTCGGCGCGCACCGACCCGGTGGACGTGGTGTCCGGGCTGGAGGCGGGCGCGGACGACTACGTGGTCAAGCCCTTCGAGAGCGCCGTCCTGGTCGCCCGGATCCGTACGGTGCTGCGCCGGATCCGGGTGGCGCCGACGGCCGCCGCCGCTGAGGACGCCCCCGCTCCGGTCGGCTCCTCCGTCCCGGTCGACGGCCCCGCCGTCGGCTCCCCCGCCGTCGAGGTCCCCGTCACCCCCACCGCGCTCCGCAGCTTCGACGGCCTGCAGGTGGACACCGACAGCATGGAGGTGCGGGTGGACGGCCGGCTCGTCCCGCTCACCCCCACCGAGCTGCGGCTGCTACTGGAGTTCACCGCCGCGCCCGGCATCGTCCTGGAGCGCTCCACCCTGCTCGAACGCGTCTGGGACTACGAGTGGGGCGCCGACACCCGGGTGGTGGACGTCCATGTGCAGCGGCTGCGCGCCAAGATCGGCTCGGGCCGGATCGAGACCGTCCGCGGGTTCGGCTACAAGCTGCGGCGCCCGGCATGACCCTGCGTCGCCAGATCGCCACCGCCGTCGCCGCCATCTCCGTCCTGGTCGCGGTGGCCGTCGGCCTGCTGGTCCACCAGGCGATGATCCGTCAGCACGTCGACCAGGCCCGCTCCTCCGCCCTCACCGCGCTCGACTCGGCCCTGACCGGCTACGGCCGCAGCGGCGAGGTGGCCGGCCCCGGCGTCACCCTGGACGACCCGGCCCTGCCCACCCGGCTACGCGACCTCGCCGCCGGCGGCCGACAGGGCTCGCTGCTCGCCACCGGCGGCCAGGGCGAGTCGATGTGGGCGGCCGCCCCGGTCCAGAGCGGGGTGCTCTCCGCCCGGGTCGACTTCACCCAGGACCGCCGGTCGATCGCCGACCTCGACCGGATCATCCTGATCACCGTCGTCGCCGCGGTCTTCACGACCGTGCTGGCCGGCGTCCTGGTCGCGGACCGGATCAGCCGCCGGCTGCGCACCGCGGCCACCGCCGCCCGGGGCATCGCGGCCGGCGGCACGGACACCCGGATCGGCGAACTCGTCGACGGCCGGGACGAGGTGGCCGACCTCGCCGCCGCCGTGGACCTGATGTCCCGCACCCTGCACCGTCGGTTGGAGGACGAGCAGCGCTTCACCGCCGACGTCGCCCACGAACTGCGCACCCCGCTCACCGGCCTGGTCACCGCCGCCGAACTGCTGCCGCCCGGCCGCCCCACCCAGCTGGTGCAGAACCGGGTCCAGGCCCTGCGCGGCCTGGTCGAGGACCTCCTGGAGGTCTCCCGCCTGGACGCCGACGCCGAGTCCCCCGACCTCTCCGCCGTCCCGCTGGAACGCGCGGTGCGCCGCACCGTCAACCTCACCGGCCTCGACGTCTCCGTCGGGATCACCGCCGACCGCGAGGTCCGCACCGACCTGCGCCGCCTGGACCGCATCCTCGGCAACCTGATCCTCAACGCCCACCGCCACGGCGCCGGCCCGGTCGAGCTCCACGTAGACGGCCGCCGCATCACCGTCCGCGACCACGGCCCCGGCTACCCCGACGACCTCCTCCACCACGGGCCCCAGCGCTTCCGCACCAACGCGCCGGAACGCGGACGCGGCCACGGCCTCGGCCTCACCATCGCCACCGGCCACGCCCGCGTCATCGGCGCCACCCTCACCTTCACCAACCACCCCGCCGGCGGCGCCCTCGCCACCCTCACCCTCCCGCCGGACTGACCGCCCCACCTCCACCGACGACGAAGGGCCGGCTCGATCGGAATCGAGCCGGCCCTTCGCGCGCGGAGCCCCCTGTCGGGTTCGAACCGACGACCCCCGCTTTACAAGACGAACCCGGATCATGACGGGACGTGACGTCTGACGCCGCGTGGCGCTGAACCTGCAGGTCAGCGCCACGCGGAAGGTTGAGTGATCCAGCTCGGAGCAGTGCCGGCCACCCCATCCGCTCACGCATCGCTCACGCATTTGAACCCGGCTATGGCCGCACCGACGTGTGCACCGCCAGGATCACAACGATCGTGGCCCGCTTCCAGCCGATCACCCAGCACTTACTGCCGTACGTCTCGACGTCAATCAACCATCGATGCAAGCTCCTTGATCAGGTATCAGTATCGGAAAGGTACCAACGCCAACAGCAACGTTGGGCTAGCATCACGGCTGTCCGCCTCGGCTCACATCGCCTCCGGAGATCCAGTGCCCGAGCCTCTACCGTCACTTGCTGAGCGAAAGGCGCAAAGCGCCAGCCAGTACCAGGCATTTGGCGGCATAAGCCTTATCGCCACACGTCGAGACTTGCAAGAGCTCCTGAGTCGGATTGGATCCTACGGCTTCTTCGACGAATACACCAAGCACGATATCAGCCATATCGATGCAATGCTAGAGAAGCTTGACTGGCTAATCCCGCCACACTGTCGGGAATTGATGACATCGGCAGACTGGCTGCTTATCGTCCTAGCAACCTATTTCCATGACCTCGGAATGCTCGTCACAAAGGACGAATATGCACGCAGAAGTGAGTCGGGGTTTGAGCGATTCCGTGACGAGGTTCTCCTAACACAGGACGACAGCGGAAAAGATTATGCAGCCAGGTTGACCCATCTAGGCGCAGACGATCGCGAACGATTTCTGTATCAAGAGTTTGTTCGCCACCACCATGCCACTCGCGTGAAGAACTGGATCGAGGGGGAGGAGAATCGCCAGGTCGGAGTTACCGATGGCATGCGGGAGGAAGTACAGCGCATCCTATCCCCGGTAACCGATATCTTCCGCGATGACCTAGCCAAAGTATGTGAGAGTCACCACCTGGATGACCTCTATGATGAACACAAGTATCCGGTAGCTCAGTTTTACGGACAAAACGAGCAAGAGTCTGCAAATGTCCAGTACTCGGCAGTACTGCTGCGGACCATCGACTTGTTGCACATCACTCAGGATCGAGTCCCCTCCATCGCTTTCCGCGTTCTCAATCCGACTGACCCGATCAGTCAGGATGAGTGGGCCAAGCAATCCGCGGTTCGAGCAGTGAAGCCGAAATGGGGCACGGATAGCGAAGGCAACCTCAGTGAAGCTGCACATCGGGACACTATCTCGGTTCACGCTCGATTCACAGAGGGAAATGGATTCTTCGGGCTCACCTCTTACCTATCTTACGCAGAAGCCCAGCTCAGGAAAAGCAACGAGTGGATCTCTCGATCTAATCAGACCCTTGGCACAAAACTCACCTTTCCTTGGAAGCATGTAGATACCGCAAAGGTCGAAGCAAAGGGGTTCTTGACCGAGACCTTTGGCTTCAAACTCGACCAAGCTAAGGTGCTCGACCTTCTCACCGGTCACACGCTCTACAATGACCCAAGTGTGGTCGTCCGAGAACTTCTCCAGAATTCCATCGACGCGATTCGATTGCAGCATGGAGACCGCTCCGAGCTTGATGGGAAGGTGCAAATTTCCTGGGATTCAGAGGCCCGGACCCTTGAGGTTTTGGATAATGGATCTGGCATGACTCAGGAAATTATTGAAAATAATCTCCTTCGCGCGGGGTCTAGTCGCTACCAAGATCCCCAATTTCGAAAGAGCCACCCGAACTTCCATCCAATCAGTCGATTTGGTATTGGCGTCCTGTCTACCTTCATGGTCGCCGATAACGTCGAAATTATCACCTGTCATCCGGATGAAAAAGATGCAAGGCAACTCTCTCTGCGCTCTGTCCATGGAAAGTACCTGGTCCGACTTCTCAACAAGTCCCAAGATGTTCCACGGGAGATTCTCCCGCATGGAACCCTCGTACGGCTAACCGTTCGCCCCAGCGCTAAAGTCGATGATGTGCTGAGGATCGCGAAGGGCTGGATCGTAGTTCCTCGTTGCAACGTTGATGTTGTAATTGACCGGAAAGAACCGGAAAATATCGGCTTTAAATCTGTTGGCGATGCACTTCGATCATCGCTCTTGGAGTCTGGATATCTGTCGGAAGACCTTAATGGGCAAAAGGTTCGCATTGTCGAAAGAGATTCCGATGGGCTCTCGATAGCCTATGCAGTGGGATGGAATAACTACTTCAAGGAATGGGGATTTCTTCTCCGCCCTCAACGCGACCCCTACGTTCAACGGCGCGGGGGCCAGGCAGGCACCTGCGTCGAAGGGATTCGAGTCGAAGCAACAGCGCCAGGATTTCAGTCCTCGGGTGGCATCTGGGCTTTTGTCAATGCCTACGGACCCAGTGCGCCTCGAACGAACGTTGCTCGCTCGGCACTGGACTCAAGCCACGAGTATAAAGTCCTGCTAGAGCGCATTTACAGCGCCTATTGCGGGCACATCACCGAAGAAGTAAATCTGCTGCAGACGGAGCGCTCATATTCTCTCACATGGGCAACCGGCGAAGCTGCTTTTTTGGCCACGCCGCTCATGCGTGATAATGCGCCACCGAAATCAGCTGCTGCTTTGCGTGAAAGCATGAAGGATATTCCACTGTTTGTTTTGGAAGAATCGGACGAGCGGCGCCAAGCTTCCGCCAAGCATCTAGATCAATTTGAGACCATCTATACGATGGAAAGCGCAGCGGCTGAACACATCGAGTATCTGCTTCGCGAACTTCCGAGCACAGCTTCACGCACATCCCTCTTGAAGGAGCTTGGCGGTCATGATTCAGGAATTCCGGAAAATATCCCTCTGCTGTGCACCAGGCTCGGCAGCCGCGGCGTGGTGGACGACTTCTTTTACTCTTCGTGGCAAATAGCCGAGGTTCACGGCTCGGTAAGTCATCGGCGCTGTGACTTTAAGTGGATCAAGACTACCCAAGATCCGCGATGGTCCGGCAGCGATTTGACGGAGACCAATCTTCGGTTTCTACTGACAAACGATGCTAGATCATACCGGTCTAGCGCGAAGAGCAATCTGGTCAGAATTCCGATCGGAGATGTGACCATCAGCGGACTTTCCGACTACTTTGGAGTGGTGGCTGGGAACATTCGATACCTCCTGCCCAATCATCCTTGGGCGCCTATGGTTGACAGGATTCTGGATGGCGAAGAAGATATCTCTCCATATGACGACCGGCTGATGGCTTTGTCCTGGTTGATCGCATCTGCAACGCATTCGCGCAGTCGCAACCATGAGATAGGCGAACTGAAGTCTACAGCCCGCCGATCTGGGCTGGCCGAACTTGTTGATATTGACGAATTCTCCTCCATTGCGGAGTCGTCAGATATTGCATACTTTGATACTCGCAGATGGAATAGGAATGCAGTTGACGACTCCTACCTTTAGATGCGGTTATTCCAATGGATAGGCGCATGGATGAATCTATAGGGCGCATCGTCGAGGATGGTAACCTCCATTCGCTGTCGATACCTCAAATCTCATGGGAGGATGATCCAAGAATTGCACTTAGGGCGCTTTTCAAGTGGGTGGAGGGTGCTGCGATCGAGACAATTAGTTGGTATATATCTGAAAAGACCTCTAAGGCCAAGTGGTCACGCTCACTGCGTTTTCTCGCTGTTATTCTTGCCGTTTTGGGGACGGTCATGCCTGTTGTGTCTGTTGGACTAGGATGGACGCTGACGGCTATCTGGGGATACGCCCTGCTCGGCCTAGGGGCAGGTTGTGTGGCTCTTGATAAGGCCTTTGGATTCTCCTCCGCTTGGACCAGATACCTCTCTGTAGCTACGGCATTGAGTAGGCAATTGATGAATTTTCAGGTATCGTGGGTGCGCGTGGAGCGGGAATTTTCAATTAAAGGGCAATCGGACGAGATCTTCGAGCAGGCGTTCAGCGAGATTCTCAGGTTCGTTGACATATTCAATCTAATGATTGAGCAGGAAACCTTGTCTTGGGTTTCTGAATTTCAGGCAAACCTGGTGAAGCTTGAGTCAAATTTGATCCCCTCGCCAGCAGGAGGAACCTCGCGAGCGCATAGCTGAGCGCATCGCCATTGCCCTATTCGACCGCGCGTTCCTAGCCGTCCAGGAATACGGGAAAGGAATGGGGGGCTAGATACGCCCGAGCTCGTTGACCTCACGCCGGTCGAGGTTCGCTGTCTGCTGGCAGCTAGCCCCGGTCGCGGTCCTGCGTCCACGCACCCCCATCCTGACGTGGTCAACGCTCCGCTGTTACAGTAGACATGCGGCGTGGGAACTCGTTCGTATGACATCTGCGCCGACCGCCATACCCCCGCTGAAGCCCTCACTGCACCCCGCTACCAGGCCATTGGCCAGGGCATACGGGGAACTCTCGCTGGAATACTAGCCGCCGTGACTGGCTACCTGACCGGCGATAAAGGTGAAACTCTGCAGCCCTATATTCGGCACACCAGAATGCCGCCCAGGCATGTGATCTTGAATGACCCCTCGGCCTCGATGATGGCAGCAGCGCTCGCGGCTGCCCGGCTGACGGTCTCGTGGAATGGGACGCCGCACTGGTCGGCCCACGCCTCGTAGGAGGCTAGGTGGGCAACGATTGGCGCGGGGTCGGTGATCTCGATGGTGCCGGGCAGTTCCCGGACCCGAAGGTCCTTGAACGCCGTCCCGAGGTAGCTGCGGGCCTTCTCTAGGGAGAAGCGGGAGCTGAGGGAGACCCGTGCCGGCCCCTCCGGAATCCCGAGGATGTCTCCTGCAGCCTTGGCCCAGAGCTGGTCCAGCTCCCGCTTGTCGGTGTCGCTGTTGGTCGAGGCGAGGAGCACGCCGCCAGGCCGGAGGACGCGGGCCAACCCCTCGATCGTGGCCGCGATGTCGCCGACGTGGTACAGCATGTGCAGGGCCAGCACGGCGTCGACGCTGTTGTCGGCGAAGGGCAGGGCCTGGGCATCGGCCACCAGGACCGGCTTCGGGACATCGGCGAGGATGCCCCCTGAGATGTCCATCCCGACGACCTGGAGATCCGGGCGATCCGTGTGCAGGCGCCTGACGAACTTGCCGTTGCCGCAGCCGACATCGAGGACGATCCCGCTTGTGCCAGCCAGCTCTTCGACGACGATCCCGGGCAGGTCGTACCGCGGCTGCTGCCACCGGTAGATCGACTGGCGGGCGGCCAGGTGGCGTCCGTCGGCGTAGGCGCTGTTCGCGAGGATGGACTTGTCGGCGACTGCGGCGTCCTGCTGTGCGGTGTTGCTCGTCACTGTGGCAGCTCCGGAGGGTTCGTGAGTGCGGGTCGAGAGCAGGCTTCCCTGACATTCTCACGGAGACTCAGGACCATTGGGGAGCCTGCATAGGCGGGCTCGGCGAGACGAGTGCTCAGCGCCCGAAGGCGGCTGGAGATGCTCGCTGTTCGCCGGTCCGGTGCGGCGTCCAGCACCACCGAGAGCTTCTCCTGCACGCCGTCGAGGTCGCCGTGGGCGAGGTGGGCGTTGGCGAGGTCAAGGCGGGCGGCCAGCAGGTCGCCGGAGGACTGTTCCTGCTGCGGCGCGCACTCGTACATGGCGATGGCCCTGGAGGACGCCTCGATGGCGCGGTTCACGTGACGCTGGCTGCCCAGGGCGAGGAGGGCGGTGCCGGCGTAGGTCCACTGCTTGGCCTCGGGAAACGTGAACACGCCGGGTAGATCCACGGCGGCTACGGCGCTCCGCGCCGCCGCGGCCGCTTCCACGGCTCGTAGCGCGCTCGCGCTGTCGCCGAGCGCGGCGGTGGCCCGTGCTTCAAGGCTGAGCAGACGAGCGGCGATCGTTCCGCTGTCCGCGTACGGCAGTCCGGCTCTGGCCAGCTCGGCGGCTTGGCGATGGTCCTGCTGCCAGTAGGCGATCAGGGACTGGACAGATCGGATCCAGGCCCGGAGACCGTTGTGGCCAGCTGACTCCGCGCAACGCCAGGCCGTCCGCGAATGCGTAGCCGCAGCTGCGTACTGGCCGAGGTCGAGGGCGACATGGGTGGCCAGGCCGCAGAGGCGTCCGGCTTGCAGGTAGAGATGGCTTGTCTGGTAGGGGTGTTGGCGGCCTCGGAGTAAGTCGAACACTCCTCGCCGGCGGGTTCCGATGTCGTGGAAGAGCTGGGACACCGGCTTGCTCACGTAGTCCCCTGCCAGCCTCGCAATGTCCGCATCGATCTGTTCGAGCAGAGTGTCGTCCACGTTGGACGCGCTCGCGAAGCGAAGGAAGAGCGCGGACTCTGCCGAGTCGGCTGCCACGGCCACTACGAGATCGTTGTCGTGGTCCGTGCGCTGGGCAGGCACAGGAGGCAAGGCGTCGCCGACGCTGCTGGGCGGTGGAACTGCTTCGGCGGCTGCAGAGGGTGCTGCCAGCAGGTCGGCCAACTGGTCGACCGAGAGTTCCAGGGCCCGGGCGAGCTTCGGCCGCATCCAGGGCTGCGGGGCACCCCTACCGCTCTCCCATCGCCCCACGGTCGTGCGGTCCACATCGAGGGCTTCAGCCAGGGATTCCTGGGTGTGGCCGACAGCCTCCCTGCGCTGGACCAGCCGGGACCTCCTGGATGCCATCCCGCGTCCTCCAGAGGTACGTCAGTTCGTCTGTAGCCGTAACAGGCCAGGTCATGCCCGGGTTTGCAGCACGGATGCCTCGTTTCCGCCTCAATTCTGCTCTGGTTCACCGGCGTTGGAGGCGGTTCTGTAGATACCTGCCGGGTGAATCCCGGCGCGAATCGGCCCGCTGCCGACCTCGTCCCGGTGAAAGGTCCGCGCTCATGTCCGTCGCCACTCGCCAAGCCACTGCCCCCGCCCCGTTCGGCTTTCGCGTGCTGCCCAGCGCCGAGGCCGTGCCGGACGCCCGGCGGCGGGTGATACGGGCCGTGCGCGGTTGGGGCTTGCCTCTGGCGGAGGACGCGCTCCGCGATGTCGAGTTGCTGTCCAGCGAGCTGATCACCAACGCCGTGTCCCACACCGACGCCCCGTGCGTCGTGTGCGTGTCCTGGGACGGTGACCGGCTGCGCGTCGAGGTGACGGACGTCGGCCACGAACTGCCGACTGCCGGCGGGATCGATCTCGACGCCACCGACGGGCGAGGGCTGTTCCTGGTGGCAGCGCTCGCAACGAACTGGGGTGCCGAGCCGGACCCTGCTGGCAAACGGATCTGGTTCGAGGTCGGCACCACCGCCGCCGTCTCGGGCGACGAGCGACTCACCGCGCTGGTGAGGGCCGCTGCCCCGAAGGCACGGAATGTCGTGCCGACCAGCGCCTGACAAGACTTCCTCCCGCCCCAATGCGGGCTTGGGGGATGCAGGTGGCCGCGCTGGTCAACAGCCACGCGGCACAAGCACCTGAGGTTCCTTGCCAGCGGCTTGCCCTGGCAACGGACCCATCGCTGCACCCACGACGGGGCTGGGCAGTCGGCCCACCCCGTGATTCCGAAGGAGGACTTCATGCCCGAGAACCTGACGAGCAGCACCGAGCTGGAGGGCGACGGCCTGCTGGTCGCCCGCGCGAAGGTCGCCGCGGCTCGCTCGCGCGGCGAGCAGCCGTCGGACGGCGGCTCCACCGGCCGAACCGACACCAACGACTGACGGCTGCATCACGATGACCGCCGAGCACTTCTCGGTGGTTGAGCGTCTGGGCGGGGATGACTTCCTCGCCCAGACGCTCGGCCGCAGCTTCAAGGTCGCACGCGGCGAAGCCGCGTCGCTCGCCGGGCTGATGAGCTGGGATGGCCTCAACGCCATCCTGACCCACCACCGGTTCGAACCCCCTCGCTTCCGCCTCGCCGCCAACGGGGAGCAGGTGCCCGCGCACACCTACTCCCGGCCGATCACCACCCGGCGGAGCACCGTCTGGCACCAGCTCCAGCCCTCCGAGTTGCACAAGCGTCTCGCTGAGGGTGCCACGTTGGTCCTGGACGCCGTCGACGACCTACACCCCGGAATCGGGTCCCTGGCCGGCCAGCTGGAGCGCTGGCTGCGAACCGGCGTGCAGGTCAACCTGTACGCCTCGTGGACCAGCATCGAGGGCTTCGGCGTCCACTGGGATGACCACGACGTGGTGGTCATCCAGCTCGACGGCGCGAAGCGCTGGCGCATCTACGGACCGACCCGCACGGTTCCCATGCATCGCGACGTCGAAATGCCCGAGCCACCACCGGACGAACCCATCGCCGACCTGGTGCTCAACGCTGGTGACATGCTCTACCTGCCCCGGGGCTGGTGGCACGCCGTCGCTGCTTCCGAGGGCCAGCACTCGCTACACGTCACGTGCGGGCTGCAGAGCACGACGGGCGCTGACCTGGTCACCTGGTTGTCGGAGGTCCTGCGAGCCCACGAGGCCATCCGGGCGGACATTCCGCGCTTCGGAACTGCCGAGGAGCAGCGCGTCTTCCTCGAAACGATCGGCAAGCTCGTCGCGGCCGAACTGGAGAGTGCCGATCTGATCACTCGCTTCTCCGCCGCTCGCGATGCCACCGAGCGTGCCAGGTTGGTCCCGTCGCTGCCGTACATCACGACGGCTCCGCCAAACGCGGATCTGCGGGTGCGTCTCATCACCGCGCGACCCGCGCTCGCCGCCGGGCCGGAGGGCACGGTGCGGCTGACCACGGGCGGCGAGGAGTGGACGTTCGCGGCCCAGGCCCAGCCGATGCTCACGCTCCTCGCCGACGGGGAGAGTCACCGACTGGCCGATCTCGCGCAGGCCGCCGGCATCACGCTCGCGCAGGCGGCCGGTGTCGTGACGGAGCTGGTCGACGGCCAGGTCGCCGCCATCGGGGGCGAGCGATGACCGCACGGCTGGGCCTGGGCACCTACCGCTGTCTCGATGTGGCCGAGGCCGCCTTGATGGCCGCCTCCCGGGGTGCTGGCTGGGTGGACACCGCGCCCAACTACGAGAACGGCCAGGCGGAGACATCGTTGGCCCTGGCCCTGGCTGCTTACCCTGACCTGCGGGTCTCCACGAAGGTGGGCTTCCTCCCGCCAAGCGCCAGGCGCCTCGGCGTGCGTGCGGGCGCGCTGTCCGCCGAGGATGCCGAGCACGGGCATTGCCTCGCGCCCGACTACATCGCCTGGCAGGTCGCCCGCAGCAAACGCATGCTTGGCCGAGTCCCCGACCTGGTGTTCCTGCACAACCCCGAACACGGCTGCCAGGACGGCGAGATCGCCGACCGGCTGTACGCCGCCTTCCTCACCCTGGAGGAGGCGTGCAGCCAACGCGCGATCGGCGCCTACGGGGTCGCGACCTGGTGTGGCTTCAGCAGCGGACTCTTCGACGTGCCCACCCTGCTCGAACTCGCGACCAAGGCCGGCGGCCCGAACCACCACCTACGGGCCATCCAACTCCCGGTCTCCCTCGTTCATCTCACGCCTGTCGCCCAGGCTCTCGACGGGCAAGGCCCGTTGGCCGAAGCCCTGGATGCAGGTCTGGAAGTCTTCGCCTCCGCGCCGCTCCACGGCGGCGAGATCCCCGACATCGTGACCCGCGAGCTGGCCGAGTTGATCAGCCCCGATAGCACGCCTGCGGAGGCCGCCCTCACCGTCGTTGCTTCAGCCCCGGGGGTGAAGCGCGTGCTCCTGTCGACGGGAAACCCGGAACACTGGATGGGGGCGGCCGAAGCCGTCGGCCAACTGCCGTTGTCTCCGGACGTACTCCGAAGGGTCGTTGATGTACTCGGAACCTGAGCCGGACACCGCCAGGCGGATGCGCGGGATGCACGCCACAGCAGCAGCGGCGCTCGACGCGACGCCGATCGGCTCCCGCGAAGCGTGGGGCTGGCGCGGGCGTACCCTCAGCCGCCCGGTTGCCACGGCGTCCGGCGAGGGCTGGCTCCGCCTGGTTTCCGCTCCTGTCGACAAGGCCGGCGGGAAACTCTGGGAGGGACCGCAGGAGGCGGAACGGCTCATGCCTCCTGCGGTACCGAGGCCGCGCCTGCGGGAGCGGCGCACCTGGACCGAGGGCGAGCACGGCTACCTGGCGGAGCTGTACGACAAGATCACCGCCTCCACCATCACCACCCACGAGCCCATCCTTCGGGAAGCGCCTGACCTGGACGACGCCTGGTGGGACGGGCTCAGCACCGCCCTCGAAGCCATTGCCACCGTTCCCAGCGACCGGGTGGCGGTCCGGCAGGAATACCTGGATCGTGCCATGCCCCAGTACCTGGGCATCCCGATCGACACCAAGGTGGCCGCCTGGACGACGGCCCACGGTGACCTGCACTGGGCCAACCTCACAAGTCCGGCCCTCACGGTGCTCGACTGGGAAGGCTGGGGCGTCGCGCCTGCCGGGTACGACGCGGCGCTGTTGTACTCGTACAGCCTCCTCGTGCCGGACACCGCCACGCAGGTCCGTCACCGACTCGCCCATATCCTCGACACGCCAGCCGGGCAGTTCGCCGAACTGGTCGTCATCACTGAACTGCTACAGACCACCACACGAGGCGACAACCTCGACCTTGAGGAGCCCCTGCGACGGCGGCTCTCCGCGATCACCAGATGACCGGCCCTCGACCCCCTGGTCGAGGGCGCGTTGGGTAGCCCTTGGGATATCCAACGCTCCAACGTGCTCCGCCCCCGGGGCGCGGGCCGGGGTAAGGACTCCTTACCCCATAACTTGCTCCGGCTGGCCGGGGCTCGGGGTAAGCAATGCTTATCCCACAACTTGCTCCGCCTGCGGCTCTACCTCGGATCTCCGTTGTGGCCTGCACTGGGTGCCTGCCAACTCGGCCATGAGTCCTTCTAGCCGCCGGGATGGCGATGCAGTCGTCCCACTCGTTGCATGGCTGGTCAGGGTGGTACGGGTGGTGATCCAGGGACGGTAGGACTCGTTGCGGGGAAGCGACCCGTCCCCGCCCTGAGCTGGGCGGGGACGGGTGGTACGGGTGGTAGTGGGTCAGGTGCCGGTAGCGGGTTGCTCGACGGGCTCCGGGCAGTAGCGGCGCCAGGGGTCGACGAAGCTGTTGCGGGTGAAGCCCTTGCGCTGGGTGTCGCGGTCGAAGCGGATGTTCGCCGAGCTGATGCCGTAGTCCTTGAGCAGGAGCTGCAGGCCGCGCGCGGTCAGGCCGTTGATGCCGTGCTCGGCCCAGGGTGCCTCGCTGTCGGCGTTGAGGGCGGTCAGGAGGTGCTCGGTGGACAGGGCGTCCGGGTTGCCGCCTGCGGTGAAGACGCGCCTGATGTCGGCCAGGATCCTGGTCTTCAGGCCGCCGTCCTCGTCCTGGCCGGACTCGTGCGCGGTCATGGCGCGGCAGGCCGCTCGGGCGCGGGCGGGCCAGTCGCCACCGGCGAGGTCGGCGACCGACACCAGGGGCTCCCAGGTGTCGGCTGCGCGGTCCTCGACCGGCATCGGTGGCTCCATGTCGGCTGCTGTGTCGGTCAGGGGCGCCAACCAGGCTCGGAGGCCGTTGCGGGTGCGGTGCAGGGCCGGAGTGTCCCGCTTGGAGCGGAACGCGGCGACCTGCTCGCCCGGTGCGCGGCGGCGCATGCGGATGACCACCGACCGATCCATGATCGTGTCCGGTAGATCGCCGATGCCGGCCAGGGCCGCCATGGCGAAGGTGGGGAACTTCATCGGCTTGTGGTCGGGTCCGGACACTCGCAGGGTGGGCCGGTTGCGCTGGTGACCGGCGTTGAGCAGACCGCGCAGGTCCTCGTTCTTCTCTGCGGCCTTGATGCTGCCGAACAGGGTGTCCGCCTCGTCCACCAACAGGGTCGGCGGCTTGTCGGTGATCGAGCGGAAGATCGCGGCCGGGGTGGCGTTGACCGTGATCAGTGGGTCGTGGACAGTCTCGGTGATCACGTCGAGCAGCCGGGACTTTCCGCACCGCTTGGCCGGGCCGATCACCGCGAGGCGCGGGGCGTGCTGCCACGCGGGCTGCAAGTGCGTAGCGGCCACCCACAGGGTCACCGCGTCCAGCGCGTGGGCGGACGGCAGGATGACGAACCGGGCGATGGATGACCGTAGTTCGGACAGCAGTTCCGCGCCCGGGGTGGGCGGGCTGACCGGGTCAGTGACCGGCTCGGTGGTGACCCGGTCGGTCAGGGCACCGGGCTCCCGGTCAGTCCGGTCGGTCAGTACGTCGTTCTGACCGACCGCCGGTCGGTAGTGACCGGGTTGACCGGGGATGGCAACGGCGGGCCAGCCCTCCGCCGGGTCTCCCGACGCAGGCTGGCGGGAAGTAGAGTTCACGGTGAAGCTCCTCGCTGGTGCGCACGACCTCGACCGTCGCGCTGCCACCGGTTGAACTGATTCGCTGATCTGGGGACTTCGCCCGGCCCTCGGTGTTCGTAACACCGAGGGCCATCGCGTTCCCGGCCTGCCGAGCCGACGAGCCGACGAGCCGCCTTGGCTCAACTCGCAGGCGGGTGGAGTGCGTTGCGCCGGTTTGCGACCGGCGGGCGACGCGACGATACGACCGCCCTGACGGAAGATCCATTGCTCCGGCGGCAGTCCTCTCACGGCAGACAAGCTCATGGCCCGACCTGCGGCCTTGTGGTCACGCAGCCGCACCGTCCGGCGCGACGTCGATGCCCAGCAGCCGCAGGAGGTCTGCGGTGATCACCCGGTACTTCTTGCCCAACCGCAGCACGCGGCACGGGTAGGCGTCCCGCCTCGCCAGCTCGTAGCCCTTGCTGCGGCCAAGGCCGATGGCGCGGTTGGCGGTGTCCAGGTCGATCGCAGCAGGCAACGCGAGCAGCTCCGCCCGGCTCATGCCCGTGAGCTCCTGGTTGCTCGTCTCAGTTCGCACAGCTGTCTCCATTCACAGGGGGCGAGCCCCGGTCGGCGGCCCCGGCAAGTCCGGGATCGAGGAGCAGCTTGCACCGCAATAAAGTGTCGATATGACACACGACGAAGTGGAATCTTGGTCGGCGCAGGTCACGAGAACCGTGATCGCCGAGGTTCGTAGGTGCCGGAAGGAGCTGGGTATGACCGCACAGGACCTGGCCGACGCCTGTGACGAGCTGGGCCACCCCATCCCGCGCAACGTCATCGCGAACTGGGAGTCCGGGCGCCGGCTGACCCTCACCGTCCCGGAGCTGCTCGTGCTCGCCAAGGCAGTCGACACGCCGCCGGCCGCCCTGGTCTTCCCCCTCGGCGGGAGCACCAACGTGGACTGCCTCCCGCACGAGAGCCGAGACCCGTGGACGGCGTTCAGCTGGTTCACCGGCGAGGACCTGGACTTCGGCGACGCGGCCGTGTTTCGCAAGT
Source organism: Kitasatospora sp. NPDC058190 (assembly GCF_042883685.1). Taxonomy (NCBI): domain Bacteria; kingdom Bacillati; phylum Actinomycetota; class Actinomycetes; order Kitasatosporales; family Streptomycetaceae; genus Kitasatospora; species Kitasatospora sp. NPDC058190. The sequence continues at coordinate 13,276 of NZ_JBHVVI010000019.1, read as the reverse complement.
ACGCGGACGTCGAGCACCGCATCCGGACCGGGCACCACGACGCCTGGCAGCTCCAGTTCTCCGGCGCGAGGGAGGACTGGCCGCACAGCGCCGAAACCAAGTTCGGCCGCCTTGTGAAGGCCGTTCGCTCGGAGCTCGTGCCGATCCGACACCGCATGCGCGAGCTGGGGCTGACTCCCCCTCCGCTCCCCAGCCACCTCGCGTTCCTCGACACCGACCACAAGGACGACCAGATGAAGGAGGGAACCCCGTGAAGGGCTCCACCTACCACCGCTGCTACTGCCGGGACGCCGACACCGGTAAGCCGCTAGGCAAGGCCTGCCCGAAGCTCAGCAGCCGCAAGCACGGCTCCTACGCGGTCCGCCAGGAGCTGCCCAACCGCGAGGACGGCTCACGCCAGTCCTTCAACCGCTCCGGCTATGAGTCCCGGAAGACCGCCCAGGCCGATCTCGACCAGGTCCGCGAGCTGCTGCACATCCCGGACGCGGACGATCCCGAGGGCCTCGCGCAGATAGCCGACCTGTTGGAGAAGGTCGCCCACGAGAAGGCGCCGCTGCCCGACGTCGAGGAGACCCGCCGCCGACTCGCCTCCGGCCAGGACCTCCAGAACCGGCTGACGGTCGGCGAGTGGCTCGACCAGTGGCTGGCGGGCAAGCGCGGCCGACAGACCGCGATCAGCCGGGACGAGAGCAGCATCCGGCTCTACCTCAAGCCGCGGATCGGCCACATCCGGCTCGACCGCCTCCGGGTCCGGCACCTGGAGGAGATGTTCGCGGCCATCGAGGAGGAGAACGTCGAGATCGCCGAGGCGAACGCCCAGCGGCGAGCCGCCATCGACGAACTGGCGCAGATCCCCTGGAAGGGGCGGGAGTTCCGCGCGCAGCGCAAGGCCCTCAAGGCCGCCATCGCCGAGATGGAGCCGTTCCGCCGGACTGTCAGTGCCGCGACCTGCCAGCGGATCCGCTCCACGCTCCGGGCCGGCCTCAACGCCGCAATCCGGCGGCAGATCATCACCTTCAACCCGGCGTCCCACGTCGAGCTGGAGGCCGCCAAGCGCCCGAAGCCGCTCGTGTGGACGGAGGAGCGGATCGAGCACTGGGAGCTCACCGGCGAACGGCCCTCCCCGGTGATGGTCTGGACGCCGGAGCAGACGGGCCTGTTCCTCGACCAGGCCGCCGAGGACCGCCTCTACGCGCTGTTCCACCTGATCACCTTCCGGGGGCTCCGGCGTGGCGAGGCGTGCGGCCAGCGGTGGGCCGACACCAACCTGAAGGCCGGGCTCCTCACGGTGGCCAAGCAACTCGTCGTGGACGGCTGGGCGGTCTACGAGGACGATCCCAAGACCGACGCGGGCGCCCGCACGATCGCCCTCGACTCCGAGACGATGGCCGTCCTGGCGGCGCACCGCGAGCGGCAGCGGGCCGATCGCGAGCAGTGGTGCGACGCCTGGGTCGAGACCGGCCGGGTCTTCACCAAGGAGAACGGCGAGTGGCTGCACCCGACCGCCGTGACCGACCGGTTCCGCGAGCTGGCCGAGGGGGCCGGCCTGCCGCCGATCCGGCTGCACGACCTCCGGCACGGCGCGGCGAGCCTCGCTCACGCGGCGGGCGCGGACCTGCACTCGATCAAGGAGATGCTCGGCCACTCCTCGATCGGCATCACCTCGGACACCTACACGACCCTGCTCCCCCAGGTCGACCGGGCGATCGCCGAAGCCGCAGCGCAGCTCGTCCCCCGGGCCAACAGGCCGCGCAAGGCTGTCCAGTCCACGACAAACCCCCAGCCCACCGGGTCATCCGCTCACGCATCGCTCACGCAAACGGCCTCGGACGAGAAGTCCGAGGCCGGCGATGAAGCCCCCAGAAGGCCAAACCTGCAGCTCATCCGGGGTGGCGCACTGAGCCCCCTGTCGGGTTCGAACCGACGACCCCCGCTTTACAAGAGCGGTGCTCTGGCCAGCTGAGCTAAGGAGGCACGGTGGCCGTCCGCGATGGATCACGGCGGCACCGGGGGCAGTCTACCGGGCCGGGGTGGCGGGGTGGGGGGATATCCGGGGGTTGGCGGGGTGGACGGGCGTGATGGAACCGATGCCGAAAACGGGCCGAGGGGGGCTGACAAGCGGCGGAAGCGCAGGTAGCGTCGCCGGGAGTCGGTTCGCACAGTGGTTCAGACCACTGACGGACCGACGGAGACGAACCAACCCCCCTTTACTCGGATCGTCCGGCACGTTCCTGCCGGTGAAGGAGAGCACAACCATGGCTTCTGTCACGTACGACCAGGCGACCCGCATCTACCCCGGGGCCACCAAGCCCTCGGTGGACGCGCTGGACCTGGAGATCGCGGACGGCGAGTTCCTCGTCCTGGTCGGCCCGTCGGGCTGCGGCAAGTCGACCAGCCTGCGCATGCTGGCCGGCCTGGAGGACGTCAACAGCGGCGCCATCCGGATCGGCGACCGGGACGTCACCCACCTGCCGCCGAAGGACCGGGACATCGCGATGGTGTTCCAGAACTACGCGCTCTACCCGCACATGACCGTCGCCGAGAACATGGGCTTCGCGCTCAAGATCGCCGGCGTGAACAAGGCGGACATCCGCACCAAGGTCGAGGAGGCGGCGAAGATCCTCGACCTCACCGACTACCTGGACCGCAAGCCGAAGGCGCTCTCCGGCGGTCAGCGCCAGCGCGTCGCGATGGGCCGCGCGATCGTCCGCCAGCCGCAGGTCTTCCTGATGGACGAGCCGCTGTCGAACCTGGACGCCAAGCTCCGCGTCTCGACCCGTACCCAGATCGCCGGCCTGCAGCGCCGCCTGGGCATCACCACGGTGTACGTCACCCACGACCAGACCGAGGCGCTCACCATGGGCGACCGGGTCGCGGTGCTCAAGGACGGTCTGCTGCAGCAGGTCGACACCCCGCGCAACATGTACGACAAGCCCGCCAACCTCTTCGTGGCCGGCTTCATCGGCTCGCCGGCCATGAACCTGGTCGAGGTGCCGCTGGTGGACGGCGGCGTGAAGTTCGGCGGCTCGGTCGTCAACATCTCGCGCGAGAACCTGGCCGGCGCCGGCACCGACAAGACGGTGATCGTCGGCATCCGCCCCGAGCACTTCCAGATCGTCCCGGCCGGCGGCATCGAGGGCGTCGCGGTGACCGTGAACGTGGTCGAGGAGCTCGGCTCGGACGGCTTCGTCTACGGCACCACCCAGATCGGCGGCGTGGACAAGGACCTGGTCGTCCGCGTCCCCGGGCGGCAGATCCCGACCCGCGGCGAGACCATCCACGTCGTGCCGATCGCGCAGGAGATCCACGTCTTTGCCACCGGCAGCGGCGTGCGCCTGAGCGTCTGCGACTGACACGACCGACGCCACCGACGCCACCGACGCGACAGCTGACGTCAAGGAGCCCTTCGGACCCTCCCCGGTCCGGCGGGCTCCGTCCGTGCACCCCCACGTCAACACGGTGCAGGGACGAACCCGGACACCGCGTCACTCGATGGTGTAACGGAGGGCGATTCGGCCCGTACCCACCGCTACTCTCCTGAGGGTGAAGCAGCTTGTGCGCCGTATCGGCCAGACCGTCGCCCTGACCCTGCCGGTCGTCCTGGTGACCACCGGCACCCTCGCCGTGACCCGGGTCCCGTGGGCCCCGCCGACCGGGCTCGACCAGCAGGTGGTGGCGGCGTCCAGCGGCGACGGCGCCGGGATCGGGCGCTCCGCCACCACCACCACCAAGACGGACGGGCTCGCCCCGCAGGAGGCGCTGCGGGTGGCGCTGCTGGACGAGCTGCGCGCCGAGAACCCGTCCGCCGCGCTGGACCTGCTGGAGCGCTCGATGCGCGAGCAGCCCTCGCTCGCGCCGTACTGCACCTCGCTGGCGACCGAGCTGGGCAAGGCCGCGGTGCGCAAGTACCAGGGCGACGTCCAGCGGGCCCGTTCCTTCGCCCGCCCGGTCTGCGACGGCTCCTTCGCGGCGGGCGTCGTCGGCTGACGGTCCACGACGATGAGCTGACGAAGCCCGCCGCGGGCGCCTTATCGTTCAGCCATGACCGCTGACTCCGGCCCGACCGCCGACCTCGCGTCCCCGCAGTCCCAGTCCCAGTCCCACCAGCCCCGGCCGACCACGACGCCCGTCACCCAGGCCGTCATCCTGGCCGGCGGCCAGGGCTCCCGGCTGCGCCCCTACACCGACGACCGACCCAAGCCGCTGGTCGAGATCCCGGGGACGGGCACGCCGATCCTCGGCCACCAGCTGGCCTGGCTGGCCGCCGAGGGCGTCACCGACGTCGTGGTGTCCTGCGGGCACCTCGCCGATGTGCTGGAGGAGTGGCTCAGCACCGCGGACCTGCCGCTGCGGGTCCGTACGGTGGTCGAGGCCGAGCCGCTCGGGCGCGGCGGCGGCCTCAAGCACGCGGCCAAGGCGCTGCCCCGCCCCGACGAGCCCTGGTACGCCACCAACGGCGACATCTGGACCCGCTTCAGCCTGCGCGACATGGCCGCCTTCCACCACGAGCGGGACGCCGTCGCGACGCTCGCGCTGGCCCGGCCGCGGATCCCCTGGGGCGCCGTGGAGACCGACCAGTTCGGCAACGTGCTGGACTTCATCGAGGCCCCGCCCTCGCCGTTCCTGATCAACGCCGGCCTGTACGTGTTCAGCCCGGAGTTCGCCGAGCTGCTGCCGGACGTGGGCGACCACGAGCGCACCACCTTCCCCCAACTCGCGCGCAGCAAGCGACTGGCGGGCTACCAGCTGCCGCAGGGCGTGTACTGGCGGGCCATCGACACGGCCAAGGACCTCACCGAGGCGGCCAAGGAGCTCGCCGCGCACCGCGACAACTCCCGCTGAGGGCGACACGGCGGCAGCGCGGCACCGGCGGCAGCACACCGGCGCTGACGGCCGTGCGGCGGCCCCGGCAGCAACGCGGCGGCCCCGACGGCAACGCAACGGCCGGGTGCTCCCCCACGGAGCACCCGGCCGAAGACGTGCCGGGGGACGGGGACGGGACGTCAGGTCGCCGTCGGCGTCCCCGGGCGGGAGGAGCGCTCGCCGCCGGACAGGTCGGCCAGCGGGCCGCTGCCCAGCACTCCGCCGAGCAGCCCGGAGCCGTTGCTCGGGCTGGACTTGGGCGCGGTACCCGAGCCGCCGGGGGCCGGGGTGCCGCGCTGGGCCGGTGCGGAGCCGCCCGCGGCGGCGGACGGGGCCGCCGCCGGGGAGGCGCCGGCGGCCCCGGTCTCCGTCCTGCCGGAGTGCTTGCCGCTCGGCGCGGCACCGGTGGGCTTGGCGGCGGGGGCGCTGGGCGAGGAGGTCGCACTCGGCGTCGGGGTGGCCGGGCGCGGGGCGGCGGGCGAGGGCGAGGTGGACGTGCCCTGGCCGCCCGGGGCGCCGGACGGGCTGCCCGACGGCCAGACCGGGGTGCCGTAGTCGGTGGCCGGGCGGGCCGGCGCCTGGTGCGGCCGGGCGCCGGTCCGGACGGCCGCGCCCAGCATCGAGCCGAGCAGCAGGGTCAGGCCGACCACGACGGTGGTGACCACCGCGCCCCGGCGCAGCACCCGGCGGCGCAGCGTGCCCGGCGCGCCCGCGCCGACCCGGCGCCAGGCCTCCAGGTTGAGCCGCCCGTCCAGCGAGGCGAACGGCGCCCCGGCGATCAGCAGCGGGCTCCACGCCGCGAGGAAGATCAGGTCCGGGGTGTCGTAGACCGGCACGGCCCGCCAGCTGACGGTGAACAGCAGCGCCGCCGAGAGCAGCATCGCCGCCCCGGCCGCGAGCCGCTGCCAGAGGCCGAGGATGGTCAGCACGCCGACCACGATCTCGGTGAAGGACACCACCAGACCGGAGCCCACCGGGTGCGCCATCGCGAAGGCGAGCAGCGGCTCGGCGACCTTCCACGGGTGCAGCGAGGAGAGCCAGCGCATCCTCGAGCCGCGCTCGCCGCCGTCGAAGTACACCGGGTCGCAGAGCTTGCTGAACCCGGCGTAGACCGAGAGCGAGCCGAGCACCGCGCGCAGCGGCAGCAGCACCAGGCCGAGGTCGACCCGGCGGCCCGGGTACCAGGGCTGCTTGCCCTCGGCGTCGGCGGCGGAGACCTCGGGCAGCTCACCGCTCGGGGTCCAGCCGTGCGGCGCGCCGACCGGGCCGACTCCCGCGTCGGTGGCGCTGCCGGTGCCCTCGCGCGGCTGGCGCGGGACGCTCCGGGCGCCCGCGTAGGCCGGGAGCGCCTGGGTGTCCGCCTCGGCCAGGCCGACGCCGCCGGCCGGGGATCCGTTCTGGCGCACCGCCTCCAGCAGCCGGGTGGCCGCGAGGTCCCCGGGGGCCGTCCGGCCGGTCCAGGTGACGGCGGTGACCCGGCCCTTGCGGCGCGGCTCACCGCCGGCCCCGGCCCCGGCCAGCGCCGGGACGGCGGAGGCGGGCACGACGACCTGCGGGGTGACCAGCGGACGGCGGATCAGGCCCTGGTTGGCGTAGGGGTCGCCGAACGCGGCACCGGAGGACAGCAGTCCGGCCGGGGCCTCGATCAGCGGCGCCATCGGGGCGCCGAGCCGGAGCCGGAAGCTCGCCTGGGTGCTGCTGAGGCGCGCCGGGTCCGACGGCACCTTGACGGTGTCGAGCCCGGGGCCCGCGTCTATCCCGGTGCTGCCACCGCCGAACAGGGGGCGCCGAGGTGTTCTGGTGTCCACGCCCGTCTAACCGGGTGACGGCCGCTTAGGACACTCTCCCGGGTGGTTGTCCGGCGCATACTTGAAGTGATCATGAAAAAGGCGATCGGACCCGGTCGGGCCCGATCGCTTTTCACTCGGATCGCGGGGAATTCAGAAAATCGCCTGCGGCAGGAGCAGCGGGTGTGCTCAGCGCTTGGCGCGCAGCCGCGCGGCCTCGTACAGCACGATGCCCGCCGCGACACCGGCGTTCAGCGACTCCGTCAGCCCCGACATCGGGATCCGCACCCGCATGTCGCAGGTCTCGGAGACCAGGCGGGACAGGCCCTTGCCCTCGCTGCCCGCGACGATCACGACCGGGCCGGTCAGCAGCTCCAGGTCGCCCAGCTCGGCCTCGCCGTCGGCGGCCAGGCCGACCACCATCAGGCCGGCCTTCTGGTAGGCCTCCAGCGTGCGGGTCAGGTTGGTGGCGCGGGCCACGGGCAGCCGGGCCGCGGCACCGGAGGAGGTCTTCCAGGCACCGGCGGTCATGCCGGCCGCGCGGCGCTCGGGGATGACCACGCCGTGCGCGCCGAAGGCGGCGGCGGAGCGGACCACGGCGCCGAGGTTGCGCGAGTCGGTGACCCCGTCCAGGGCGATGATCAGCGCGTCCTGGCCGGCGTCGGCGGCCTCCTCGAGCAGGTCCTCGGGGTGGGCGTACTCGTACGGCGGGACCTGCAGCACCAGGCCCTGGTGGTTGAGGCCGCCGGTCATCTGGTCCAGCTGCGGGCGCGGGGCCTCCATCAGCGGGATGCCGCGGTCGTTGGCGGCCTGGAAGGCCTCGCGCACGCGGTCGTCGGTGTCGATGAACTGCTGGACGTACAGCGCGTTGGCCGGGACGCCGCCCTGCAGGGCCTCGACCACCGAGTTGCGGCCGAAGACCAGCTCGGCGCTGCCCGCGCCGCCGCGACCGCCGCGACCGCCGGCGCCGGCCCGGCGCATGCCGGCCCGGGCCTTGGCGTCCCGCTCGCGCTTGAGCGCGGCGTTGGCGGCCCGCTGCTTGGGGTGACCCTTGCGCTCCTCACCGGGCGGGGTCGGGCCCTTGCCCTGCAGCGCCTTCCGGCTGTGCCCGCCGGTACCGACAGACGCACCCTTCTTCGATCCGGGGTTGCGGCGGTTCCTGCGCTGGCTGTTGCCGGCCATGGCTGTACTTCCTGTCTGTCCGGCATGCCCGGCCGCTCCGCTCGGTGCGGCGGCGGCCGACGGCATGCGCTACGTCATGCGGGAGGGCCGCACCGGTCCGGTACGGCCCACCCATCACCCCGATCGTCAGATGGGGTTACTGGCTGTTGATCGTCCAGCGCGGGCCGGACGGGGTGTCCTCGATGGCCAGCCCGGCCAGGCCGAGCTGGTCGCGGATGGCATCCGCGGTGGCGAAGTCCTTGCGCTCGCGCGCCGCCTGCCGCTGGTCCAGGACCAGACGGACCAGCGAGTCGACCACGCCGTGGAGGTCCTCGCCGCGCTCCGTCCCGGCCCAGTGCCGGTCGAGCGGGTCGAGGCCCAGTACACCGAGCATCGCACGGACCTCGGCCAGTCGCGCCACCACGGTCTCCTTGTCGTCCGCGTTCAGGGCGCTGTTGCCCTGGCGGACGGCGGTGTGCACGACGGCGAGCGCCTGCGGCACACCGAAGTCGTCGTCCATCGCCTCGGCGAAGGCCGGCGGCACCTCGGGCGCCGCGTCGACCGTGCCGCAGCGCTCGACGGCGCGCTGGACGAAGCCCTCGATCCGGCCGAAGCCGGCCTCGGCCTCGCGCAACGACTCCTCGCTGTACTCGATCATCGAGCGGTAGTGCGGGGAGCCCAGGTAGTAGCGGAGCACGATCGGCCGCCAGCGCTGGACCATCTCGGAGACCAGCACCGAGTTGCCCAGCGACTTGCTCATCTTCTCGCCGGCCATGGTGACCCAGGCGTTGTGCGCCCAGACGTTGGCGAAGTCGTCGCCGTAGGCCTTGGACTGGGCGATCTCGTTCTCGTGGTGCGGGAAGATCAGGTCCAACCCGCCGCCGTGGATGTCGAAGGCCGGGCCCAGGTACTTGTGGGCCATCGCCGAGCACTCCAGGTGCCAGCCCGGCCGGCCGCGGCCCCACGGGGTCTCCCAGCTCGGCTCGCCCGGCTTGGCGGCCTTCCACATCGCGAAGTCGCGCTGGTCGCGCTTGCCGGTCTCGCCCTCGCCCTCGGGCTGGCGCAGGTCCTCCAGCTTCTGGTTGGAGAGCGCGAGGTAGTCGGGGTACGACTTCACGTCGAAGTAGACGTTCCCGTCGACCGCGTAGGCGTGGCCCTTCGCGATGAGGCCCTGCATCATCTCGACCATCTCGGGGATGTGCCCGGTGGCCCGCGGCTCGACGGTCGGCGGCAGGCAGCCGAGCGCGTTGTAGCCGTCGTTGAAGGCGCGCTCGTTCTCGTAGCCGATCTGCCACCACGGCGTGCCGAGCTCGCGCTCCTTGGCGATGATCTTGTCGTCGATGTCGGTGACGTTGCGGGCGAAGGTCACCTGGTAGCCGCGGTAGGCGAACCACCGCTGCATGATGTCGAAGTTGAGGTAGGACCGGACGTGCCCGATGTGTGGCGCCGACTGGACGGTAGCGCCGCACAGGTAGATCGAGACACAACCCGGTACGAGCGGGACGAAGTCGCGTACCTGGCGGGTGCTGGTGTCGTACAGACGAATGCTCACAGCGTCAAGCGTAGTGGGCGGCGGGGGGTGCCCCGCGACATTCCCCGGGAATGACAGGCCGCACCCCCGGGGAAACGCCCGTCCCGTACGCCGGTCAGATGTTGCCGACCACCTTGCGCGGGGAGAGCCGGATGACCACCCGGACGTCGTCCGGGCCGTCCCAGGTGTAGGTGTCCACCCCGCGGTACTTGGCGGCCAGCTCGTTGATCAGCTCCCGGCCGCCCTCGGTGGTCATCGTCACCGAGCCGCGTGCCTCCAGGTACTCGTACGGGCTCTCCGGCGGGTTGATCACCAGCGAGACGCGCGCGTCCTTCACCAGGTTGAGGTGCTTGCGGCGGCCCTCGACGGTGGAGAACAGGATGTCGTCGCCGTCCCGCTTGACCCAGACCACGGAGGACTGGGGACTGCCGTCGGGCTGGATCGTGGAGACCACGGCGAAGCTCTTGCCGTCGATCAACGCCTTGGCCTTGTCGGAGAGTTCAACGCCCATCGGAAACCTCTTCTCGTCGGCGGCGGTACGGACCCGAGGCGAGCTCCGCGCGGGCCCGTACCGCACACTATCGATTCGGGCCCCCGCGGCACCTGGTGAACACCCGTCAGCGGCGGTCTATTTCCGTTCCCGCGACCGGCACCCCGCTCAACGCCGTTCGTACACCAGGGCGGTGGCGATCGCGGCCAGCCCCTCGGCCCGGCCGGTCAGACCCAGGCCGTCGGTGGTGGTGCCGGAGACCGAGACCGGCGCGCCGGCCGCCTCGGACAGCGCGGCCTGCGCCTCGGCGCGCCGCTTGCCGATCTTCGGCCGGACGCCGATCACCTGGACCGCGATGTTGCCGATCTCGAAGCCCGCCTCGCGGACCAGCCGGGCCGCCTCCCCGAGCAGCTTGACCCCGGGGGCACCGGCCCACTCGGGGCGGTCGGTGCCGAAGTGGGCGCCCAGGTCGCCGATTCCGGCGGCCGAGAACAGCGCGTCGCAGGCGGCGTGCGCGGCGACGTCCGCGTCCGAGTGCCCGGAGAGCCCGAACTCGGCGTCCGGCCACTCCAGTCCGGCCACCCAGAGCGGCCGGCCGGCCTCGAAGGCGTGCACATCGGTACCGATCCCCACCCGGGGGATCAACGGCTCAGTAGGCATCGGCGGCCCTCCGGCGGGCGAGTACGGCCTCGGCGAGCACGAGGTCCAACGGGCGGGTGACCTTGAACGCCTCCTCGTGGCCGGGCACCACGACGACCCGGCCGCCGTAGCGCTCCACCAGGCCGGCGTCGTCGGTGACCGCCGGCGCGTCGGCGCCGCCCGCGGCCTCCTCGGCCAGCGCCTTGGCGTGCACCTCGACCAGGGCGGCCCGGTCGAAGCCCTGCGGGGTCTGCACGGCGCGCAGGGTGGCCCGCTCGGGTGTGTCGACGACCGGCTCGGGGTGACCCGGGTTCGGCTCGACCCGCTTCACGGTGTCGGCCAGCGGCACCGCGGGCACCACCGCCTCGGCCCCGGCCCGGACGGCGGCCGCGACGGCGTCCACCACCTCGACCGGGACGAGCGGGCGGGCCGCGTCGTGCACCAGGACGATCCCGACGTCCTCCGGGATCGCGGCCAGGCCGAGCCGGACCGACTCCTGGCGGGTCGCGCCGCCGGCCACCACCCGGATGTCCTTGCCGTCCAGCCCGTGACTGTCCAGCAGGGCGACCACCTCGGCCACCCCGTCGGCGGGCGCGGCGACCACGACCAGCCCGACCGCCCGGCTGCGCGCCAGGGCCCGTACGGCGTGCACCAGGAGCGGCACGCCGCCCAGTTCCCGCAGGGCCTTCGGGGCGCCGGGCCCCAGCCGCTCACCGCGTCCGGCGGCGGGCACCACTGCTGCTGCGACTGCTGCTGAGGCGTTCAGGTTTCACTCCTTCGGCGAAGTGGGTATGGCAGTGGCGTGCCCGGCGGGCGCCCGGACCCCTTCCGAAGATCCACGGTCCACTGCCCGCCGCAGAACTACGCAGAAACGGTCTTGCAGGCCTGGATCGGCTCGGGTGGGGGGCGTCGTCCGGACACGCCTCAGCGCCCGAAGTGCCACTGCACCACCCCTGGACACTTTGTCCTGGGAGCGGCGCGCCGGCACCGGGCGCTGTGAGCGGTGGGCGGCAGCCCGACTGCGCTACGAGGCGAGGACCTCGTCGAGCAGCGTCTCCGCCTTGTCCTCGTTGGTGTTCTCCGCCAGCGCGAGTTCGCTGACGAGGATCTGGCGCGCCTTCGCGAGCATCCGCTTCTCGCCGGCCGAGAGGCCGCGCTCGCGCTCGCGACGCCAGAGGTCGCGCACAACCTCGGCGACCTTGATAACGTCGCCCGAGGCGAGCTTCTCCAGGTTCGCCTTGTAGCGACGGGACCAGTTGGTCGGCTCTTCGGTGTACGGTGCGCGCAGCACCTCGAAGACCCGGTCCAGACCCTCCTGGCCGACCACATCGCGAACGCCGACGAACTCCGCGTTCTCGGCGGGCACGCGGAGCGTCAGGTCTCCCTGCTGCACCTTGAGCACCAGGTAGGTCTTGTCCACACCTTTGATCTGGCGAATTTCGATGGCCTCGATCAGCGCGGCCCCGTGATGGGGGTAGACCACCGTGTCGCCAACCTTGAACGTCATGTGACAGGACCCCTTCCGTGGCTTTCCAGAATAACACGCCTCACGGCGCACCCGAAGGGCGTTTTCGCAGGTCAGGGCCGGTCTCGGGGCTTGACAAGCACCCCCATGACGTGCTGCGACCGGTGTTCGAGAGGGGCTTCCCGCAGGTCGGAGGCGGTTCCGGCACTCGACGAAACCCTTGCGCGACACCCCGGCAACCATGATTGGATCTTGAGCTTTCACCCCTTTCCCGGCCGTGACCCAATCGTTATTCGATCTTGGTCGAAGCTTGCCCCCCGCGTGACTCTGCGTGACTCGCCCGTGACAGCCGTACGCCCGGACGGCCCCGGGGCGGCCCCGGGAGTGCGACACGGGGACCACCCCGTGAGGAGCGCATAAGTGAGGTCGATAATCTGAGACCTGACCTGTCGACACGTGACCAAGGGAGAAGCCGCCGCCGTGAGCCGCAGCCTTCGACGCGGCAGCATCGCCGCCATCGCCGCCATCGCCATCGCCTCGCTGTCGTCCTGCGCGGCCGGCAACACGCCGGACACCCTGCAGATCAAGCCCGACAACGCGGCAGCGACCGTCGGGACGAACCTCCGGCTGAACAACATCGTGGTCGTCACCGGGGTGGGTACCTCGGGTGACTACACGGGCCCTGCCAACGTGGTCGTCAACATCTCCAACACGGCCGACACCGCGGCCGAGCTGCAGTCGATCACCGTCGGCACCAGCAGCGCCACGTTCGCGGACGCCGCGGGCGCCCCGCTGTCCAGCATCGTCGTCCCGGCCGGCGGCTCGGTGGTGATCGGCGGCCAGGGCAACCCGTCCGCCTCCCTCGCCGCGGCCTCCGTGCACATCGGCGGCTTCGCCCCCACCACCTTCGCCTTCAAGGACGGCCAGAAGGTCGACGCCCAGGCCGGCGTGAGCCCGGACTCGGGCGAGAACGGCCGCGGCCTGTACAAGGGCTTCGGCCCGACCCCGGCGGCCGTGCCCACCAAGAGCGCCACCCCGGCCTCCCCGGCCGCGACCGTCCCGGCGGCCACCCCGTCCGCGGGTGCCACCGCCCCGGGCGCTCCGACCACGCCGGTCGCCGGTGCCACCCCGTCGGCGACCGCTCCGGCCGCCCACTGACGCGGTAACCGCCTCCCGCGAGCCTCCTGCGGGCCCTTCCCGGGCCCGCCGGAGGCCCGCTACGCGGAAGGCCCCCTCCGGCTGGTGGGCGGTTTCTAGGGGTCGTTGCAACACGTGGTTGGTTTGATTAGGCCGCGAGCAGTTTATGCAGGCGCTCGGCTGGGGTTTCCCAGCCGAGCGTT
>NZ_JBHVVI010000018.1:0-113743 GCF_042883685.1 Kitasatospora sp. NPDC058190 | reverse complement strand
GGCCTGCGACGAATCACTGATCACCATGCCAAGCAGCCTGCCATGCACCCGCGGCTGTGATCACCCCTCCACGAACTTCCGCGGAGCAGCACTAGCGCCGGAGGAAGTACTTGGTGTCCAGGTCGAAGTCGAACGGGGCGGGGAGGGCGAGTGGTTCGCCGAAGGCCGCCAGATGGACCTCGGTGTACTCCTCGCGATGTGGCTTGCTGAAGAGGCTGACCTGCGACTTCTCCCGGTCGATGAGGAGGTAGAGGGGGATGCCGGCCCGGGCGTAGCAGTGCCGCTTGGTGATCCGGTCCTGGTCGGGCTTGCTGGAGGTGATTTCGGCGACCATCGCGACCCCGTCCGGGTCCATCCAGGGAGGGGCGTCCCAGAGGATGTCGAGTTCCCTCGGAGCAAAAGTCAGGTCCGGGATGACGTAGTTCTTGGGGCAGAGACCGCCCCTGGCCAATCGAAGCCCTTTGTTGCCGGAACCTTGCATGCGGACCGCTGACTTCGCTTTCACCTCGTCGATCAGCAGGTCGAAGTAGTACTCGTGCCTGCCGTCCGGCGGTGGTGCCACGATGATCTCTCCCTCGATCAGCTCAGCTCGGAAGCCTTCGGGGGAGTGCAGGCTCAGGAAGCTCTCCAGCAGGATGTCGGCCTGCGATGGGGAGCCCGTGATCGGTTGCTCATGCGCCACAGCACTTATGATGCCCCTCCTTCAGATGGGCGTCACGCTATTCGTCGCCAGGCCGGGTTATGCGGTGTACGGCGGACCTTCACTCGATGGTGTGAGTTTGGGGCTCGGCGTAGGATTCCGGTGCTGGCCAACTGGGCTTTTAGCGCGAGGAGTTGGGGATGCTGAAGGCGTTCGAGGGGCTGTCCACGCCGTTGGTGGCGGATGCGTGTGTGCGGGTCGGGGTGGGGTTGCGGGCGGCGCCGGTGGGGGTGGGCGGGGTGGTGCCGGGGGCCCGGGTGGCGGGGCGGGTGCTGCCGGTGCGGCACTACGGGAGCGTGGACGTGTTCCTGGAGGCGTTCGGGGCGGCGCGGGACGGGGACGTGCTGGTGATCGACAACGGCGGGCGCACGGACGAGGCCTGCATCGGGGACCTCGCGGTGCTGGAGGCGCGGGCCGCCGGGGTGGCCGGGATCGTGGTGTGGGGGCTGCACCGGGACACGGCCGAGCTGGTGGGGATCGGGCTGCCGGTGTTCAGTTACGGGGCGCTGCCGCTGGGGCCGGTGCGGCTGGACGAGCGGGAGCCGGAGGCGCTGGTCTCGGCGCGGGTCGGGCCGCACCTGGTGGGCGCCGAGGACGTGGTGTTCGCGGACGCGGACGGGGTGGTGTTCGTGCCGGCCGACCGGGTCGGGGAGGTGCTGGAGACGGCCGCCGGGATCGCCCGGACCGAGCGGGCGCAGGCCGAGCGGATCGCCGCCGGGGACACGCTGCGCGAGCAGACCGCCTTCGGCGAGTACCTGGAGCGGCGCGTCGCCGACCCGTCGTACAGCTTCCGGCAGCACCTGCGACGGGTCGGCGGGGCGGTCGAGGAGTAGGTCGGGGGGTAGGTCAGCGGGTAAGTCCCTTACAGCGGGCGGTACATGACGTGCAGGCCGACGTAGCCGTCGACCGGGTGGTGGAAGGCCTCGGGGACGGTGCCGACGATCTCGAAGCCGAGGGACTGGTAGAGCTTCACGGCGTGGTGGTTGTTGGCGACCACGGCGTTGAACTGCATGGCGCGGTAGCCGGCTCGGCGGGCCCAGTCGAGGGAGTACTCGACCAGGGCCCGCCCGATGCCGCGGCCGTGGTGGGCCGGGTCGACCATGTAGCTGGCGCTGGCCACGTGCGAGCCGTTGCCGGGGCGGTTGCGGTTCATGGTGGCGGTGCCGAGGACGCGTCCGTCCTCGTCCACCGCGACCACGGTGTGGTCGGGGGCGGAGTGCATCCACCACTCCCGGCCCAACTCCGAGGGCATGTCCAGGGGGTAGGGGAAGGTCTCGCCGGCGGCGACGATGGTACGGAAGAAGGGCCAGATGGCCGACCAGTCCTCGGGGGTGGCTTCGCGAATGATCATCCGACCAGGGTGATCGCCGACGGGCGGGCGGGGCAACGGGATTTCGGCGCCCGGGCCGCACGGTGCGCCCGGCCCGCGCGGTGCGAAGGTCAGCCGCCGAGGACGGCGGCCTCGACCTGGGTGGCGGCGAAGGCCTGGCCCTTGGCGTTGGGGTGCACCACGGCGTACTTGAGGGGGAGGATGCTGGTCAGTGCGCCGTCCAGCCAGTGGTCGGCGTCGCAGACGCTGTGCCCGGTGGTGGCGGGGTAGAGGTCCACGAAGGTGTCGCCCCGGGCAGCGGTGTCCTGGGCGATGACCGCGTTGAGCGGTTCCAGGATGGCGGTACGGGCCCAGGCGAGGTCGCCGGTGGTGAAGGTGGCGAACTGCAGCAGGTCGCCGTACCTGCAGTGGTTGGCGTTCTCGGGGAAGAGGTGCGGGTAGCCGACGGCGAGGATCCTGGCGGACGGGGCCTTCATCCGCAGCGCGCCGAGCATGGTGGAGTAGTCGGTGCGCAGTTCGGCGAGCCGGCCGGGCAGCTGGGCGTCGTACTTGTCCTTGCAGGGCGTGCCCCGGCCGAGGGCGGCGGCGCCCAGCTCGATGCAGTCCTTGAGGATCCCGCCGAAGCCGAGGTCGTTGCCGCCGACCCCGACGGTGATCACGTCGGTGTCCCGCTCGACGGCGTCCACCTGCGGTGGGACGGGCGGGTAGGGCGCGTTGGGGTCGGTGCCGAGCGGCGGGAGCGGGCGGCCGAGCGGGTTCTGCTTGTTCGCGTACACGTCGAGGCTGGTGGCGCCGCTGCAGCTGACGTTGCGCAGGCCGACCAGGGAGCCGAGGTCGCGGCGGATGAGCTCGGGGTAGGAGCCGGTGGTGCGGGCGCAGCCGTCGTTGGGCTCGGTCAGGTCGCCGGTGGCCTCGATCACGCCCGCGGTGTAGCTGTCGCCGAGGGCGGCCCACCGCAGCACGCCGGCGCGGGTGGCGGGCTTGGCGGCGGCCTGGGCGGTGGTGGGGGTGATCAGACCGGCGGCGAGCGCGACGGTGGTGCCGGCAACGGCGAGGCGGGACGGGAAGCGTGGCACGGTCTCTCCTCAACGGGTGCAGGGGAGAGTGCGATTCACCCCCCTGAGAGTCAATCGAGTCGATCCGTGGACGACTTGATGCCTCAGAGGGGTGAAATCGGGGGCGTGCCCGTGACGTTGTCGCCTAGAGCAGGGCGGCGGAGGGCTCGATCATCGCCCGGGCGGTCTTGCCGTCGACGTACTCGCCGAGCGCGGTCATCTCCCACTCGCCGGAGGGGCGGCGGACCAGCTTGCACATCACCACGCCGGTGTGTGCCTCGGAGTGGGTGAGGTCGAAGCGGACCAGCTCCTCCTCGGTCCGGACGTCCACCAGGCGGCAGTAGGCGTTCCGCACCTCGGTGAACTTCTGGCCGGAGAAGGAGTTGACCACAAAGACCAGCGCGTGGACCTCGGCCGGGAGGCCCTCCAGGTGGACGGTGATCGCCTCGTCGTCGCCGCCGTCACCGCCGACCAGGTTGTCGCCGGAGTGGGCGACCGCGCCGTTGAAGATGTTCAGCTTCATGAACCAGGCCGTCTCCAACCGCTTGTGCTGGGCGTCGAAGGCCAGGCAGGAGGCGTCCAGGTCGATGTCGCGGCCGCGGGCGGCGGACTCCCAGCCGAGCGCCATCCGGACCGAGGAGAGGAAGGGGCGGCCGTTCTTCACCAGGGAGACGGAGCTGCCCTTGACCAGGTTGACCCGGCCCTTGTCCAGGGTGACCTTGGGGCGGTCGGCCGGGGTCGGGGGCGCGGCGGGCGGCGCGGGCGGGGCCGGGGGGAACGGCGGGGCGGTGGCGAGGGCGATCCGCGGGTCGACCGGCGAGGCGGGGCTCGCCGGCGGAGCCGGTGGTGCAGGGGGGACGGGCGGCAGCGGCGGGGCGGCCGGGGAGGTGATCTGGACGGTCGGCGCGCTCGGTGAGATCGGGGCCTGGGTGTGGGCGGCGGCCGGGGCGGGGGTCTGGGCGGCGGTCGGGGCGGGGGAGTCGTCCACGCTGACGCCGAAGTCGGTGGCGATGCCCGCCAGGCCGTCGGCGTAGCCCTGACCGACCGCGCGCACCTTCCAGGACCCGTTGCGCCGGTAGACCTCGACCACGATGAGCGCGGTCTCCAGGCCCAGCCGGGGCGGGGTGAAGGTGACCAGGACGGCCCCGGTGTCGGTGTCCCGGACGGTGGCGGTGGGCTCGATCCCGGCGAAGGTGGAGGACTGGTCGGCCGGGCTGGCGGTGATCACGATCTTGCTGATGTCGGCGGGGACGGCCGGGGTGTCCACGGTGATCGCGTCCGGCGCGCCGGCGGCGGCCGGGCGGAGGCTGACGCCGGGCCCGTGCGGGGCGTTGAAGAAGACGAAGTCGGCGTCCGAGCGGACCTTGCCGGTGTCGGTCAGCAGCAGGCCGGAGACGTCCAGCGCCTTGGGCGCGGTGACCTCGACGGTCACCCGCGCGGCGGTCAGCGGTGCGTTGCCGCCTTGGGTCAGGACGGTGGACAAGGACTCCTCCTCGGGTGCGGAACGGCCCGGGCCGGGGCCGGTGGGGCCGCCGGGCCGGGTGCTGCCCACAGTAACGAACGGGGGTGCGGGGATGAGCCCGGCTGCGGCGCTGAGCTGCCTGATCGTCGGAACATCGGATCAGTCGACGGGAGGGGTGGCCGATGGCGGGTCAGCGTCGTGGGTCGGCGTCGTGGGTCAGTGGGGCGCGGGTGCCAACGGCTGGGTGGGCAGCGGCAGTAGCCGGCCGAAGCCGCCGAGCGCGGCGACCGCCCGGGGGTGGTCGATGCCGAAGGCGGCGGCGTTCCAGCTCTCCGCAGGAGCCGACTTGCGCACCGGGCCGAGCGGTTCGGTCGGCCGGGTGCCGCGTACGGCGAAGCTGTAGTGGCCGGGCTCGACGTCCGTCCCGGGCGGGGTGGTGAAGCGGTAGACCAGGCTGCCGCGCTCCTGTTGGACGGTCACCACGGCGCCCGGAAGATCGGTCCAGGCGGCACTGTTGCCGGGGGCCAACTCGCCCGGGGCGAGCCGGAATTCGGCCTGCAGTGCGGTGACCGGCTCGGCCACGGCGAGGTTCAGTGCGTGCCGGAGGCCGTCGCGCCCGAGCGGGGTGATCCGGCCGGTGCCGGTCAGGGCCCGGTCGGCCTCCGCGTCGGCGGAGTCGGTGGAGGCAGCCGGGTTGGCCGAGTTGGCCGAGTTTGCGGAGTCGACGGCACCGGGGGCGGCGCCGTTGTCGCCCGGGGCCGCGGCGGCGGGCGGTGGCACCGGGCGGGCCGGTGCGGGCGGGACCGGCTGCTCCGATGCGGGGTGGGCCGGGGCGACCGGCCGCGGGCCGCTCGGCTGTGGCGACGGCGCGCCGCCCGGCTGCCCGGTGCCGGACGGGTCGGCCTGCGGCTGCCCGCCCGCCGGTCCGTCGGAGGGGGTGGGCGGCTGCGCCGAGGGCGGGGGGCCGGCGGCGGTGCCGGTGCCGGGGGTGTCCGCCGAGGGCCGGGGCTCGTGTCCGGCCGAGGCCTGCCCACCGGTCGAGGGGGTGACCGGGATCGGCGTGCCCGCCGGGAGCCTGGCCGGGGGCGCGGTGGCGGCGGCGTTCGCCGGGGCGGACGGGTGCGCCGAGGGGTGTCCGGTGGGCCGGGAGTCGTGCGGGTGGCCGGACGGCGCGGGAGTGGCCGGGGTCCGCTCGGCGGCGGCCTCGGCCTGGTCGGTGGCGCTCGGGGTGGGCGGCGGGGTGCTGCCGACCCGGGCCACGCCGGCCCGCCGGCCGATGCCCTGCTGCTCGTTGAGGAGGAGGGTGGTGGCGATGCTGATGCCGACGACGGTGGACATCGCCATGGCGGCGCCGGAGAAGCGCAGGGTGGGCAGCCGGAACCGGCCGCCGAAGGGGCGCGGCCGACCGTGTCGACCGTGCCGCTCGGGCTCGTGCCGCACGTCCCGCGCGGTGTCCTCGCGCGCAGCCACCGGACCCCTCCCTCCCCGAAGTCGCCGTCGCGTCGGCCGTATTCTCCCACGCGCTGCCGCACGGCCCGGATCCGGCCGGCTCGCACCGGTTCCGCCGCGGGCCCGCGCCGGGAGGGGGAGAGTGTACCAGCGGGCGGCCGGACCGCGGACAATATCCCTCCATTTTCCGGACGTCCGTTCGATGAGCGGAAGTTGACGGTCCGTCCGACTGTTCGGTCCGGCCGGTTCGGTAAGGGGCGTCCGGCCTGGACGGGGGTTATTGCAACCCCCTTGCAACCCTTGCCCGTCCGGTCGCCGGTGGCGCAGGCTGGTGGTATCCCGCGCCGTTCCCGGAGAGACCGTCATGTCGCCCGACCCGCTGTCCGCAGCCTCCAGTGCCCCCCTCGCCGCCACCCCCACGGGCGGCGATGGGGGCGGCTCCACCGCCGCTCCGGCGGCGGTGGAGGAGGTGCTGATGCTGCGGATCTCGCTGGGCGAGGAGGTGGTCGGCGAGGTGCGCACCAGGTTCCGCTTCGAAGCTTCGCATCCGTACGAGGTGCTGCTGACCTTCCATCTGGGGCGGCCGGACGAGGCGGACTGGGTGTTCTCGCGCGACCTGCTGCGTGACGGCCTGCGCTCGCTGAGCGGCCAGGGCGACGTCAAGCTGTGGCCGGCCTACTGCCCCTGCCACGGCTCGACGTTGCACCTGGCGCTCGAATCCCCGCACGGCAGCGCCCTGTTGGAGGCCTCCAAGCCCCGGGTGCAGGCCTGGCTGGACCGCACCTACGCGCTGGTCTCCGCCGAGGAGGAGCGCGACTGCGGGCCGACCGACGACCAGCTGGCCGCGCTGCTCGCGGGCGGCGGCTGAGCACCGGCGGTACTGCCCGGACCGCCCGTACCGCCGGTGATGCCCGTACCGGCCGGACCGCCTGCCGCGGATCCTGTGGAGCGCTGTGGCGGGACGGGGGCCGCGGCGCCCGGCAGCCGTACCGTGCCCGCCGCGAGCCCGGCCCGCAGCCGCCGGACCGCCGGGGCGGTGGAGGCGGGCAGCAGGTCGTACGGGTCCTCCGGCCCCTCGACGGTGACCAGCACCGAGTCGGCGAAACGGTACGGCCGGTGGGCCAGCAACCCGCCCAGGTAGCGGCGCAGCCGGGACAGCTCGGCCCGGACCGTCACCGTCCGCCCCGCGTCGCCGAACAGCGCCTCGGCGAGCTGGGCCGCGGTGCTGCCCTCGCACGAGGTGGCCAGCAGGAGCAGCAGTTCGGCGTGGCGCGGGCTGACCGGGTGCGACCAGCTGTCGGCCGCGCCCCGGACGAACAGTTCGGCGCGGTCCGGGCGCCGCAGGTCGAGCCGGAGCCGGGCGCCCGCGGCCTGTTCGGCGCTCACCGTGCCGGACCCGTCCGCCTCGGGCGGGCGGACCGGGCGCACCAGCCAGCCGTCCGCGAGCGGTTCCAGTACGCACTCGCCCAGGCCGGGCACCCAGTGCACGGCCGCCGGGGCCCAGCCCTCGCTGGGTACGCGCAGCCGGCTGGGTGGTGGCAGTCCGGCCGCGGCGGCGGTCCAGCCGGCCGCGTCCACCACCAGGGCCGGGCCGCCGACCCGGGCGAGCAGCGGGGCGGCCAGGGTGCGCAGCTGGTTCAGCGCCTCCAGCCGGTGGGCGCGCAGTTCGGTCTCGGCGAGCCGGGCGGCGGTGGCGGTGAGCTGGAGCAGGAACGGGCGGACGTTGTGCGCCGGGCCGCTGAGGTTGATCGCGCCGACCAGCCGTCCGGTGGCCGGGTCGTGCACGGGCGCGGCCACGCAGGTCCAGGCGTGGTGGCTGCGCAGGTAGTGCTCGCCGGAGTGGACGTGCATCGGGCGCTGGGCGCGCAGCGCGACGGCGATGCCGTTGGTGCCGACGCTCTCCTCGATCCAGCGGGCGCCGGTGACGAAGCCGATCCGGTCGGCGCTGCGGCGCAGCCCGCGTTCGCCGTCCTGCCAGAGCACGTGGCCCTCGGCGTCGGCGACGGCGAGGATCAGCGGGGCCGGGTCGGACGGTCCCAGCAGGGTCTCGCGCAGTACCGGCAGGACGGTGTCCAGCCCGCTGGCCCGGCGGCGCCGCTCCAGTTCGGCGGGGCCGAGCAGGACGGTGGCGGCGCCGGTGTCGGGGTCGAGGCCGAGGCGCCGCAGCCGGGCCCAGGAGTCGCCGATCTCGGGGCGGGGTTCGAGCAGACCGGTCCCGCCGCTCCCGCCGCTTTCGGGGAGGGTGAGTTCGCGGGCGGCGGCGTCGGCGAGGGTGCGGTCGTGGACCTTGGCCAGCTCCGCCGTGGTCGGCGGGGTGCGGCGCTCTGGTCGTCGGGACTGCCGTCCGGTCTGCCGCACTCGCGTTGCTCCTCGCCGCCGTTCGAGGGCGCGCCGGGGTCGACGCGCTGACGAAAGCGTACGGGTGCGGTGGGCCTGTGGGCATGGGGTCCGCCAAGTCGCCGGACCGGTCGGTACGGAGACCGTCCTGAGGCGCCTCAGCGTTCCGCGCCGGGTTCGTGCTGGGCGGCCTCGACGGTGTGGTGCAGGTCCGCGGTGGCCTCCAGGCTGGCGCCGGTGGTCAGCGCCAGGCAGGCGGCCAGGGCCAGGGCGACGGCCCGCAGCAGGGTGCCGGGGGTGGCGGCGGGGCGGGGCTGGAGCAGCGCCGCGACCCGGCGGGGGACCGGGCCGGAGTGGGCGGCGGCGACCAGCCGGGGCCGGGCCGGCCAGGGCGAACGGTTCGCGGCGAGGGCGGCCCGGCCGACCGCGCGAGCGGTCACGGCGCGGTCGCCGACCCGGGCCGCTGCCACTTCGTCGGCCCAGCGCTCCAGGTGGTACCCGAGGGGCTCGCGCAGCGGGCGGAGCGCCGGGTGGAGGGCGGCGGCGTGCTCGGCGACGGCGAGGAAGACGTGGTGGCGGGCGGTCAGGTGGGCGCGCTCGTGGGCGAGCAGGGCGGAGCGCTCGGGCCCGCTGAGGGCGCGCAGCATGCCGGAGGTGACCACGATCCGGCCGGGCTCGCCCGGCCGGCCGGGGCGGTGCAGGCGGCCGGGCAGGGCAAAGGCGTCGGCGCGGTCGTCGTCCAGCACGGTGAGCGGGTGGTCCTCGGGCCGCGACAGCACGGCGGTGAGCGGGTTCTCGCCGGGCCGAAGCCATCGCGCGGCGCGCGCCCGGCGCATGGAGGCGCTCCGGGGGCGCATGTCCGGATGCTGGTCAGCGTCGGCGTCGGCGGCGGCGTCGGCGGCGTCGACGGGCGACGCGGTGAGCGGGGTGAGCGCGGGCAGGGCGGCCCGGGCGGTCCGCAGGTCCAGCCGGCGGCGGCGGGCGGTGCGCACCGCCAGCGCGGTGAGCGCGGCGAGCACGGGAGCGGCCGCGGCGGCCGCGAGCGGGGCGTCCGGGGCGGCGGTGGTGAGCCAGGGCAGCGAGAGGTGGCCGAGGGCGGCGACCGGGGGCAGCTGGAGCAGCCCGGCGGTGGCGAGCAGGCCGAGCGAGCACAGGGTGCCCCCGGCCAGGACGACGGCGGTGCCGGCCAGCAGCCAGGCGGCGGCCCGGGGCGCCAGCGACTCGGCGAGGCGGCGGGCCAGCGGGGCGGCGAGGAAGGGCAGCAGCAGCGGGGCCCAGACGGCGAGCATCACGGGGTGCCGGCCCCCGGTCCGCCCGACGGTCCGGGCGCGCCGTCGCCGAGCAGTTCGCGCAGCAGCTGCTCGTCCTCGGCGGAGAGGTCGGAGACGAAGCGGGCGAGCACGGTGGAGCGGTCGGCCTCGCGGCCCAGCTCGGTGTGCATCCGGCGGGCGGCCAGGCCCGCGGTGTCCTGGACGGTCGGGGTGTAGGCGTAGGCGCGGCCGGCCCGGGTGCGCTCGACCGTCCCCTTGTCGTGCAGCCGGGCCAGGATCGTCGCGATGGTGGTGCGGGCGAGGTCCCCGCCGAGCGCCGTCTGGACGTCCTGCGGCGTCATCGGCTGCCGGGCCGACCAGAGGGCGGCCAGCACCTCGGCCTCCAGCTCCCCGGCGGGCCGGCGGGCGGACGGTACGTCGGACATGGCGGCGCTTCCTCCAGGATTCGTCTACAGTCGTGTAGACCGTCTACGTCACTGTAGACGGTCGGGGCGGGTTCCGCTGGGAACCGCCCTCCAACGTACGGGAGGTCCGCCAGCCTTGCTTCAGTTCCCCGCGGATGCGGCCGTTCACCTCGCGGTGAACCCGTTGGACGCGTCCTCGCTGCTCGCCGCCTTCGGCGCGCTCGGCATCGCCGTCGTGCTGTTCGCCGAGACCGGCCTGCTGGTCGGCTTCTTCCTGCCCGGCGACTCGCTGCTGTTCACCGCGGGCCTGCTCTGCGTGCCCGGCGCCACCAAGGGCCCGCAGCTGCACCTGTGGCAGGTGCTGCCCGCCGCCCTGGTCGGGGCGCTGCTCGGGGCCCAGGTCGGCTACGTGATCGGTCGGCGCGGCGGCCGGGCGCTGCTGCGCCGCACCAGGCGCAAGAGCCTGCTGGAGGGCGTCGAGCGGGCCGAGGAGCTGCTGGGTAAGTACGGGCACGGCAAGGCGATCGTGCTGGCCCGGTTCATCCCGGTGGTCCGAACGGTGCTGAACCCGCTCTGCGGCGTGCTGGAGGTGCCGGTCCGCTCGTTCACCGTCTGGCAGGTGGCCGGCGGTGCGCTCTGGACGGTCGGCGTGGTGCTGGCCGGGTACGGGCTCGGATCCTCGATTCCCAGCATCGACCGATATCTGCTGCCGATCATCGGTCTGGTAGTAGTTGTCTCCGTGCTCCCCATTGTTCTTGAACTGTTCCGCGCCCGTAAGGCGCGCCGTCACGGAGGTGACGTGTGATGTCCTCTCGGGCTCTGGCCGTCTACGACGGCAGTGGCATCGACGGCAGCCTGTACACCCGGGTCAACGGGTGGGTGCAGTCGGCGCCGCACTGGCTGAACGACGTGATCAAGGTCTGGTCGGCGATCGGCCTCGGACTGTTCGCGCTCTTCATGCTCCACGCCTGGTGGCGGGCGCGCGGCGCCGACTCCGTGGTGATGGCCAGGGTGCTGGCCTCGCCGGTGATCGTGGTCATCGCGTACGGCGTCAACTCCGTCCTCAAGGGCCAGGTCGAGGAGCTCAGGCCCTGCGACCAGATCCGCGGCAGCATCTCGCTGGAGACCTGCCCGAGCGCGACCAGCGCTGACTGGTCCTTCCCGAGCAACCACTCGGTGATCGCCTTCGCCGCCGCGATCTCGCTCTGGTTCGTCAGCTGGCGGCTCGGCGTCGTCGCCACGGTCTTCGCGGAGCTGATGGCCGTCTCGCGGGTCTGGGTCGGCGTGCACTACCCGCACGACGTGGCGGTCGGCGCGCTGGTCGGCATCGTGGTCGCGCTGGTGCTGGCGCCGCTGGCCGGGCGCTGCGGGCCGCTGGTGGACAGGATGCGCTCGGGCGCGCTGCGTCCGCTGCTGGGCCCCGGTGCGATGCCGGTGGTGGCCCGCGGGTACGCGTCGCACCGGGCGCGGTAGTACGCGGTAGCACCGAGACGGCGCGCGGCAGTACCGAGTCCGTCATCCGCTGTGCCTCTTGTCCGGTTTCGGACGGCGGGTGGAGCATGTGAGCCGGGCGTGGGGCCCCTTCCAAGGGGCGCCCGCCCGGCTCAGTCGTGCCCGGGGCGCGAAGGCACCGGGCGTGCCAGCGGAGGGAGTGCCGAATGCCGTACCGACTCGACATCACGCAAGGGGACTGGCCGGGCGACCTGCTGCACAAGGGCGTCGAGGGGCTGCTCGCCGAGGCCATGGTGCTCACCCTGGCCACCGCGGGCCACGAGCACGGGCCGCACGCCAACCTGGCCTTCTTCGCGTACGACGACGACCTCGTCCTGTACTTCGTCAGCGAGCGCTCCACCCGGCACAGCCACCACCTCGCCGAGGAGGCCCGG
This sequence comes from Kitasatospora sp. NPDC058190, assembly GCF_042883685.1. Taxonomy (NCBI): domain Bacteria; kingdom Bacillati; phylum Actinomycetota; class Actinomycetes; order Kitasatosporales; family Streptomycetaceae; genus Kitasatospora; species Kitasatospora sp. NPDC058190. The sequence goes on along the minus strand of NZ_JBHVVI010000018.1, from coordinate 101,849 downwards.
GCCGCCGCCACCGTCTTCCTGCCGCCGCCGGTCTTCGGCGAGCAGCTGCGCGGGCTGCAGCTGACCGGGAGCGCCGGCGAGGCCTGGGGGCGGCAGGCGGAGGCCGCGCTGGCGGCGTACCAGGGGCGCTACCCGTCCTTCGCGCAGGACGAGGAGGTCCGGCGGCAGTTCCTCACCGGGGGCGGGGCGGCGGCGCTGTACCGGTTCCAGGTGGAGGAGCTGACGGCGGTGGACGAGCCGAACTTCGGGCGGCGCAACTACCTGCGGGCGCGGGTGGCGCGGGGGTAGGTTCGCTGGGCCGATCGACGACGCCGGGATCGCGACGGCCTTCGGGGCGGGTGTCAGGTGGTTGCGCAGAGGTAGCCGCCGACGGCGACGGTGGCGAGGACGGTCCAGAGGACGACCCGGCCGCGGAACGCGACCCGCGCCTTGTCGTCGTCGAACATGCCGAAGAACCCCGACATCACGAAGAAGTAGGCGACCCCGGTCATGATCGTCAGGGTGGGGTCGAACCGGGCGAGCTGGAACAGGCCCAGCCACGCCGCCGAGAGCACGCACGCGGCCAAGGCGAACGGCCACCCGGTGAGACGCCTGAACCGCTCCCAGGCGCGCTTGCGGCGCTCGGTGAGCCGCCGGCGGGTCGGCCCGGGCGGGCGGGGCGGCCGGGGCTCGCGAGCCGCCCAGAGCACGATGCCATCGAGCACCGCGTTGAGGCCGATGGTCCCCCACAGCGCTGCCGGGGAGTCGGCCTCACCGGGGAGCTTGGGCGCGACCCGGCCGGCCGGGTCCACTCGGACGACGACGGTGTCGCCGGGCTTGAACCGATGGGAGTCCAGCTGGAGATTCCCGCCGGGAACAGCTTCGTCCGGGTGCTTCGGGAAGAGGGTGTACGTCCACTTCTCCCCGCCCCTGAGCGACTTCTCGACGTGCTCGAACATGACGGAGGTGGCCACGTTCCTGCCCGAGCCCAGGATCAGGTTGTGGGCGGCGATGACGCCCGTCCCGCCGGCCATGAGAAGGATCAGGATCACCATGCCCACCACGGCGCCCAGATCCTTGGACGAGAGCTCGCGCAAGCTCGCGATACCCACGCCGATCACCGCGAGGTACACGATTCCCACGCCGAAGGCGAGGAGGCCGCCCACGTACACGTCGGCGAGGACGACGCCGACGAACAGGCAGGTCAGAACGGCGATGAGGATGAGCGCGCGACGGAGGCGGCGGGTCTCGTCGCGCGTGCCCTCGTCGGACTGGGTGATCGTCAACCGAAGGCCTTCCGGATCTTGTCCCACTGCTCGGGCGGCAGGTCGTCCCGTGCCTCGTCGCGGGGCGGGTGGAAGGAGATCCCGTCGACGGCGGCGGCGACCGCCGACAGCCATTCTTCCCAGTACTCGACCTGCTCGGTGGTGAAGACGGCCGCGACCACGTGGGGGCTCCACGGGTGCGCGATCAGGAACTCCGTTTGGCGCACGGTGGTGGCGGTCGACTCCGGCACCCCGTAGATCGCCCCGGGTACCGGTACCGGTACGTCGCGGACGGCCACCGCCGTGCGCCCGAGCGGCAGTTCGAGCACGCCGACATCGGCCTCCGGCCAGGCGGCGGCGAGTTGTTCGGCGACCCGCTGGGGGTAGCTGCCCGGGGGACCGAGTTCCTCAGGCCGGACGAAGAGGGTGAACATGCCGAGGACCGGTTCGCCGTCCGACGCTCGCGCCACGCAGGCGGAGAGGTGGACGGCACCCTCGCGCAACTGGGCCTGGAGCGCGGCCTCGGCGGCGACGACGAGGCTGAGCTTCTGCTCGGGAGTGGCGTCGACGAAGACAGCGTCCAGGCCGTCGGCCATCCGCTCCATCCGATCGCCGAGGTCCTCGGTCAGGTCGACGGAGGTGAAACCGTCCGGAAGGGAGAGCCAGAGCGAGGGGGTGTCAGTGGCCATTGCCCGTTGCCCATCCGTACAGCCCGAAGGCGTTGCCCACCGCGAGGACGCCGCCGACGACCTTGGCCGGCGTACTGCCGCCCCAGGCCATGCCGGCGCCGCCCATGACGTTGGCGGCGCCGGTGGTGTTGTTCACCGCGCTGTTGAGGTCGTCGCTCGGGTTGTCGTGCGCCAGGGCGATGGCGGTCGGTGTGGTCAGGGCGAGCGAGGTGACGGCCTGGACCCCGTCGGAGAGGTTCTGGGCCTTCTCCAGGGGAACCCCGAACTTGAGGGCCGGCTTCTCGACCGTGACCCGGAAGAGCGGGTTCTGCGGGTCGAGGTACTTGACCTTGCCGACCCCGCCGGCCACTTCGCGGGCCCCTGCCTCGGCGCCCGCGGAGGCACCCGTCTTGAAGCCCACCTTCATGGCGGTGAGCCCGCCCTTGCCCGCTGCTCCCAGCAGCGGGACGGCGCCGAGGATGTCCCCGGACAGGGTCAGGTAGTTGCCGACCTTGTCCCAGGACGGCGGCCAAAGCCCTTTCGCCCCGTACTGCGCCGCGTGCGCGCCCGCCGCGGCGAGGCTCAGGGCGACGGCGGCCAGGGCGAGGGGCGGGAAGAAGATCGCCGCGACGCCGGCGATGCTCGCCGCGACCGTCAGCAGGTCGGCGCCGTGGTTCTTGAACCAGTCGCCGACCTTGTCCAGCCAGCCGGGCTCCGGCGGTGCCTTGCTGTCGGCGGCCTTACGGATGGCGTCCGCCGCCTTGTGGGCGTCGCCGCTGTGGGTGGTCTGCAGGGTGGCGCCCTGGCTCTGGAGGTGCTGCAGGTCCTCCGTGGCGCTGCGCACGGTGGCGGCCGCTTCGTCGAGGTGCTTCTTCGCCGCGTTGTAGCGGGTCGTGGCGGCGGCGAGGGAGGCGTCGTCGGGGAAGCTCTGACCGGCCAGCTTGAGGTCGGGATCGGCGGCGGCGGCCGTGTGCGCCTGGTCGGCCTCGGTCTCGTGCTGCCGGGCGGCGACCGCCTGGCGCTCCAACTCGGCGGCCTTGGGCTGGTGTTCGGTGAGCGCCTTGTACCAGGTGTCGAGCGCGCCGTAGGCGGTGGTGATGGAGTCGGAGGCGTCCCGCAGGTAGTCGGGGAGCTTGCCGAAGTTCTCGGCGAACTTGTCGGCTGCGTTGCCGGTCCACTGGCCCTGGTGGTCGGAGATCTGCGACAGGGTGGTGTGGATGCTCCCCAGGTGCCCGGCGACCCGGCGCAGGGTGGCGCTCAGATTGGTCACGGCGGTCTGGTCACCCGGTGCCGGGTTGAAGCCGAGGCCGTCCCAGGTCGGTTTCCGGTCGGCCATCAGGCGCTCTGCGGGGTCAGGGCCTTGACGATGCTCTGCTCGGTGCCGTCGTACTCCCGCTGCACCTTCTCCAGGCCCTCGACCAGCACCTTGACGGACTCGCGGACCTTGCCGAGACCGAACTCCCACTTCTCCTGGAAGTGCTTGCCGGCGTCCTCCAGGAAGTCGTACCCGAGCCCGTCGCGGCTCGCCCCCTTCAACGCCTGCAATCCCTGGTCGAGTTCGTCGCCGCAGCCCTTGAGGTCCTGACAGAGCTTGGCGAGGAACTCCGGGCTGACCGTGAAGTCGGCCATCGAACACCCCCGTGTCGCTGATCGCTGTATCGGGGAGACGGTAACGGGGGGTCCGTGTGCGGCTGTTCGGCCTTGACGGGACCCGTACGGGGTCCTGACGGGTTCCGTATGAGGTGGCGTGACGGTGGGCGGCTCCGGCTCGGCCGGAGCCGCCCGCGGTCTCAACGCGCTTCCTCGTTGTCCAGGGCGTCCAGGGTGGTCGGGTCGAGGGTGGTCGCGGGCTGCGGGGAGTGGTGCTCACGCCAGGGCCTGATCTGGACGCGTCGGCCGCCGAAGTTGAAGGCCCGGCTTTCGTCGGCGATGACTTCTCCGCCTCGCTCGTACAGGAGGATGAGAGGCTCGAACGGGTCGGGTAGGTCCGGGAGTTGCACGTCGGGCGTGTCCCGCAGGGTTGCCCACCGTACGGCCGCGCGGCACGCGTTCTCGGTCTCGATCCCGCCGACGTGCGCCATAAGGAACTCCTCAACCCGCTCGGCCACAGCGGGGTCCACCCGGACCTCTGGGGCGAGGGCCCCGGCGATGTCGAAGATGGGCCACTTCGGCGGACCGCCCAGCACCTCGGCCCAGAGCGAGGCCCGGCGCAGGTACTCGACCATCAGCCGGGACCGGGAGGCCACATGCGCATTGCGGCCTTGCTGGTTGGTCCACTTGATGGCGGTCAGGCGCTCCAAGAGCGCATCGGTGAAGTGGCGTTCATGCGTGCGCGTCACGAGGTCGGTGTCGCGCCCCAGCCAGTCCGCCAGGCTGCCTCGGCTCATACTCGCGGCGACATCGATGTCGATCATTCCGGTTCCGTCGAGGGTGAACCCACCGCCATTCTCGAAGAGGGAGACGATGGGTTCATAGGGGTTCGGCAACTGGATCGTGATCCGGCCGGATTCCTGGAGGGCGGCGAAGTGCAATGCCCCCACGCAGCTCTGCTGGACGGCCGTGCTCTGCAGTTCGCAGCTCTTCGAGACCTGTTCGACCAGCTCGGGGTCGGCGCGAACGGACGGGTCGATCAGCGCTGCCAGGTCGAAAAAGGGCCACGTGTCCGAACCCAGCTGGTGGGCCCACAGCGCCGAGCGTCGGAGGAACTCCTTCATGAGTGAGACGCGTAGCCGGGGGTCCGTCTCCGCAGGGTCCCAGTCGACGTTCGCCAGTCGGTCGGCGAGGGCGTGCGTACTGTTCACAGGCCTCGCGGTGTTCGTTCGCAGTGGGTGGCTCCGGCCCGGCCGGAGCCGCCCATGAAGGCTGTCAGGCGGTCCGGCGCGGGCGTGTTCGTGCGTGCGTTGGTCAGCCGTTGTCGGTCGAGGGGTTGGTGCGGGCCGCCAGCGCGTGGAATTCGGCCCAGCTCCTCTCGTCGAGGGCGTCGAGGGCCTTGTCGTCGAGGTCGACGACGGGGTCCGGGGAGAGATGGCTGCGCCAGTTGCCGCGCTTGACCATCAGCATGCCGAAGTCGAGGAAGCCGTTGGCGTAGGAGAAGCCGGCGCCGCCGCGTTCGTAGAGGCGGAGCAGGGGCTCGAAGGGGTCAGGCAGCGGGGGCAGCACCGGCCCGGAGGCGTCGCGCAGGGCGGCCCACTGGACGGCGGCCGCTGAGCACTCGATGGCGTGCCAGGAACCGGCGGAGGCGTCCTCGACGAAATCCTCGACATCGGAGACCATCGCCGGGTCGGCCCGGACGGCCGGAGCCACAATGGCCGCGAGGTCGAAGAAAGGCCATTCGTCGGTGTCCCCGTAGGAGTCGAGCCAGAGTGCGGCCCGGCGGAGGTACTCCTTCATGAGCGCCGCGCGGGAAAAGGCCTTCTCCTGCCCCTCCTGGTAGGCCATCCACTCGATGGCCTTGAGGCGGTCGACCATCAACTGAACGGAATTCGCGCTCACTGGATAATTCCTCTCGCGCGGAGTTGGGGGATCAGGGCATCAACCACGATATCAAGATTGGAGAGGTCTGCGGCAACGGGCTCCGTGGGCGGAGTGAGCCCGAAGAGCTTCCAATGGTCGAGTGATCCGTCCGCCGACACCTCCCCCGGGTGGTAGCTCCTCGGCGCCAGATTGTGCGCGCCGAAATGCTCGGGGTGAGTGATCGGTGCGTTCCCGTCCCAGGCGTCCGGGTGGCTGCTGAGATACGGGAGGCCGAGTTCGAGAAGCTTGGCCTCGACATATTCGTGGGCGATGGTTCCGCGTAGTGGCGGAATGCTCGTGTCCTTGATGAATCCGCCCACGGCGGCATTCCACGGAGTGGAGATCGCCGGGTCCGGTTCGAAATGGACGTCCTTCAGGATGTTCTCCTCGCCCGGCCCCACCGGGACGTCGTGCCGCTTGACCATGAGGTTGTCCTTGGCGACCTCGACGATCCGGGGATCGATTTTGGTCTCCTTGGCGACCTCGATCACGTCGTCCGTCCTGGTCTTGTAGTCCTCGTAGACCTTCACGGCCCTCTTGTTCGGCGTGCCGCTCGGGTCGATGGCGTACGGCGTCCCGGAGTCCGAGAGCCAGGGTTCCGGGCGGCCGCCACTGCCGCCCTCCCAGCCGTTCGCGTCGGCGCCGGTGAAGCCGGGGCGGCGCTTCGGCGCCTTGCTCCCGGGCGCAGCGGCGCCACCGACAGCGCCGACGATGAGGTCCAGCGGCATGACCGGGCCGGTCCCGAACGCGCTGTCGTAGCCGTAGCTGAGGCCGGCGCCGGTGATCATCCGGCCGGGCATGGAGTCGGCGGCGCCCGCGACCTTGGCGAGGCCGGCCAGGGCGACGGAGGCGTTCTCGGTGCTCTCGGCGGCGGTGGAGACGACGCGGGCGCCGGCGCCGAGGCCGCCGCCGGCGCCGCCCATGATGCCGCCGGTCTCGGCGGAGTCGACGGCCTCGTTGAAGCTGTAGCCGCCGTCGTCGAAGAGTTCGACGCGGATGGGCTGGGCGACGGCGAGGTCGACGGTGATGGCCTCGACGGCACCGAACGCGGCGCCGACCAGCACGGTGGCGGCGATGGTGGCGATGGTCTCGGAGACGGTGACGCCGAGGCCGGCGGCGGTGGCGACGATGGCGGCGGCGGCGCCCCCGGCGGCGGCCTCGGAGAGCCCGGCGGTGAAGAAGGCGAGGGCGGTGCCGGCCACCAGGGTGGCGCCGACGATCGCGGCTTCCTCTTCGAGTTTCTTGATCGCCTTGTCGACCTCGGTGGCGAAGTCGCGCAGGGCCTTGGCGAGGGCGCGGCAGGCGTCGGCGGTTTCGGGGAGCCAGCCCTTGCCTTTGCCGGCGCTGTCCTTGCCGCCGTAGTACTGGCCCCAGAACTTGCCGAAGGCGTCGATGGCCGGGCCGTGGTTGTTGGCGACGATGGCCGTGGCGGCCTGGTTGGTGGGGACGGTGACGTTGTCGATGGCGGTGGCCATCGCCTCCCAGGCGTCCGCGACATTGCGCAGCTTGTCCGGGTCGGCGTCGGGCCACCACATGCCGGTGAGCTTCTGGACGGCCTTCGCCGCCGTGGACTCACCCATCCGCCGCCCCCGGCCGGGAATGGGCGCCGGTCATGCCGACATGTCCTTCTTGACCTTGTTGTCGGTGCCGGTGTGGTTGTCGGCGTGGGCGTGCAGCCCCTCGTTGATGCTGTTGATGCCCTTGACCAGGACGTCGAGCGCGGAGAGCACGTGGTCGTGCGGGGTGTTGTAGGCCGCCGCGAACTCGTTGCCCTGCTTGTCGCTGCCCCAGGGGGCCCCGTCCTCGGTGAGGCTCTTCTTGAGCTTGTCGAGCGCGTCCTTGAGGGCCTTGCTCTGGGTCTCGAAGGTCGGCGCGGCGGCCTTCAGGTCCCCCGGCGCGATCTTGAACTCCGGCCCGCCGGCCTTCGCTGCGTCATCTGCCATGGCGTCATCCCCCGTACTTTTTGTCGCGTCATTAGCAGCGAGGGGTGAGATGCCTGGTCAGAGGGCTGGGGTTGTGGATGGTTCGCGTGACGACCATCACTTTATGTGCTCTAGTGATGGACTTGACTGACTGTTGGGGGAGCGTGGGTCGGGCCGGGCGAACCAGAGCAGGATGAGCGCGAAGCCTGCGTTGAGCCCGATGGCGAGCCAGAGGGAGGCCGGTGAGTCGGCCTCACCCGGGAGCTTGGGCGCGACGCGGCCGGCCGGGTCCATCCGGACGGTGACCGTGTCGCCGGGCTTGAACCGCTCGGAATCGGGCTTCAATGGCCCGCCCGGGACGGTTCCTTCGCCCCTCGACACGAGGGTGTACGTACGCGTCGTCGATCCGCGCGAGGACTTTTCGACGTGCTCGGTGACGACCACGGCATGCACGTCCCGGCCCGAGGACAGCACCATGTTGTGCCAGGCGTCCGCACCTGCTCCGGTGGCCATCAGAAGGACGAGGAAGGCCAGGGCCAGAGAGGCGCCGAAGGCCTTGAACCCGGGGTCGCTTCCGGGAGCTCCGAGCTTCGAGACTCCGACGCCCACCGCCATGAGGTACAGGAATCCCAGGACGAAGGCCAGGAGGTTGCCGACGTAGACGTTCGCGAGGACGACGCCGATGAACAGGCAGGTCAGGATGCCGATGAGCGCGAGGGCACGGCGGAGCCAGCCGTTGCCGGTGCGCGTGGTCCGATCGTCTCGGGAGACCGTCACCCGAAGGCCTTTCGGATGTTGTCCCACTGCTCGGGCGGCAGGTTGTCGAGGCTCTCGTCCCGGGGCGGGTGGAAGGAGATGCCGCGGAACGCCTCGGCGAGCAGCGGTAGCCACTCGGGCCAGTAGTCGAGGTCCTCGGTGGTGAAGACCGCGGCGACCACGTGCGGGCTCCACGGGTGCGGGATCAGCAGTTCGAGCTGACGCACCGTGCTGACGGTGGAGTCGGGCACGCCCCACACCGCGCCCGGGACCGGGACGGTCAACTCCCGTGCGGCGAGGGCGGCCCGGCCGAGGGGCAGGTCCACCACGCCGACGTCGGCGTCCGGCCAGGCCTCGGCCAACTCCTCGGCGACGCGGTCGGGGTAGCTGCCGCGCGGGTCGAGCTCCTGCGGGCGGACGAAGACGGCGAGCATGCCGTGGATCGGCTCGCCGTCCTCGGCCCGGACCAGGCAGCTGGAGACGTGGACGGCGCCCTCGCGCAGCTGGGCCTGCAGGGCGGTCTCGGCGGCGATCACGACGCCGAGCTTCTGCTCGGGGAGGGTGTCAGGGAACAGGGTGTCCAGGCTTTCGGCGGCGCGGGCCATCCGGTCGCCGAGGTCCTCGTCCAGGTCGACGGCGGTGAAACCCGCGGGCAAGGTCAGCCAGAGCGGGGGAAACGCGGTCTCAACGGCCATAGCCGGCCGCCCATCCGCCCACGCCGAGCAGGTTGCCGACGGTGGACACGGTTCCGACGATGGCGTTGGCCTTGCCGCCGCCGGCCGCGAGGCCGCCCGAGCCGATGAGGTTGTTGGCGCCGGTGGTGTAGCTGACCGCACTGGTGAGGCCGTCGCTCGGGTTGTCCTGGGTGAGGGCGTACGCGGTCGGGGCGTTGAGCCCGGCGGTGGTGGCGGCCTGGACGCCGTCGGAGACGTTCATCGCGGTGGCCTTGGAGAGCCCGAGTTTGACGCCGGGCTTCTCGATCGCGGTGGTGAAGATCGGGTTGGCCGGGTCGACCGCGCGGGCGGCGGTGCGGACCTCGGTCGTCCCGGCCGCCACGGCCCCGCGCACGCCCGAACCGGCGGCGCTCGCTTCGCGGACGGCGGTGATGCCCTTGGCGGCGACCCCCACCCCGGGGATCGCGCCGAGGATGTCGCCGCCCAGGGTCAGCCAGTTGCCGACGTTCTTCTGCGGTGGCCACAGCTGGCCCTTGGCGGCGTACTGGGTCGCGTGCGCGCCCGCCGCCGCGACGCTCAGCAGGATCGCGGGCAGGGCGAACGCCGGGAAGAAGATCGCCGCCACGCCGCAGACGCCCGCGGCCACCGTCAGCAGGTCGGCGCCGTGGTTCTTCAGCCAGTTGCCGACCTTGCTGAGCCAGCCCGGCTCCGGTGGGGCCTTGCTGTCGGCGGCCTTGCGGATGGCGGTGGCGGTCTTGCGGGCGTCGGACTTGTGGCCTTCGGCGAGCTCGTGGGCCTGGCTCTGCAGGCCGGTGAGGGTCGAAGTGGCGCTGTTGACCAGCCTGGTGGCCTCGTCGAGGTGCTTCTTGGCGGCGGTGTAGCGCTGTTCGGCGGCGGCGAGGGAGGCGTCGTCGGGGAAGCTCTTGCCGGCCAGTTCGAGGTCGGGGGCGGCGGCCGCGGTGCGGTGGGCCTGTTCGGCCTGTTCCTTGCCCTGCTTGGCGGCGATCGCGGCGCGGGCCAACTCGGCGGCCTTGGGCTGGTGTTCGTTGAGCGTCTGGTACCAGGTGTCGAGGGCCTGGTAGGCGGCGGTGATCGAGTCGGCGGCGTCCTGGAGGTAGCCGGGGAGCTTGCCGAACTGGGCGGCGAAGGACTTGGCGGCCTCGCCGGTCCACTGGCCCTGGTTGTCCGAGATCTGGGTGAGCGTGGTGTGGACGCCGGTCAGGTGCTGGGAGACCCGGCGCAGGCTGCCGCTGAGGCCGGCCACGGCGGCGGGGTCGCCGGGGGCCGGGTTGAAGCCGAGGCCGGACCAGTCGGGCTTGGGGTCGGTCACGACTGCCCCGCCGCCGGGGTGAGGGCCTTGGTGATGCTCTTCTCGGTGCCGTCGTAGGACTGTGCGACCTTGTCCAGGCCGTCGTCGAGGACCTTGACGCACTCGCGGACCTTCTTGAGGCCGTACTCCCACTTCTCCTGGAAGTGCTTGCCGGCGTCCTCCAGGAAGCCGAAGCCGAGTCCGTCGCGGCTCGCCTCCTTGAGCGCCTTCAGCCCCTGGTCGAGTTCGTCGCCACAGTCCTTCAGGTCCTTGGCGAGCTTGGCCAGGAACTCGGGACTGACCGTGAAATCGGCCATTTTCTCCCCCGATGCGTCGGTTGTCGGACCGGCCGAGCATAACGCCGTCGGTGCGTGGGCGATCCACGCTGCCGGGCCTCGGCCCGTATGCGCACGGGATCCTTGCGCGGAGGCGGCGTGGTGTTGACGGCGTGGTGTTGACGTCCGCAGCGCGAGATGCCGCGCTCTGCGGCAACAAACGGGCCGGGGCGGGAAGTCGGTGCGTCCGACTTCCCACCCCGGCCCGGTGGCACGCGATGTGACGATTCGTCAGTGACTGTTCAGTGACTGCCCTTGAGGTTGAGCACGACCACCCCGACGATCACCAGCGCGAGCCCCAGCCACTGCAGCCTGCCCAGCGACTCCCCGAAGGCGACCACGCCGATCCCGGCGACCGCCGCCGTCCCGGCGCCCGACCAGACCGCGTACGCGACCGAGACCGGTATGTGCTTGAGGGCGCGGCCGAGCAGGAAGAAGGAGAGCGCGTAGCCGATGCCGACCCCGATGCTGGGCCAGAGGCGGGTGAACCCCTCGGTGAGTTTGAGGCAGCTGGTGGCGCAGACCTCGCTGATGATGGCGAGGGCGAGCAGGAGGTAGGACATGTCGCTGTCAAACCGCCGGCGCGGCGCAGAGCTTCCCGAGCAACGCGAGGTCGACCTGCTCCAGGCTGGTCAGCAGGGTGATCCGGTCGCCGTCCGGCATCGGGACGGCGGTGGACGGAACGGCGAGCACGGCGCAGCCGGCCGCGGTGGCGGAGGCGACCCCGGTCGGGGTGTCCTCGACGGCGACGCAGACGGCCGGCTCCAGGCCCAGCCGCTCGGCGGCGGCCAGGTACGGGTCGGGCGCGGGCTTGGTGCGCGCGGTGTCCTCGGCGGCCAGGGTGACCTCGAACCAGTCGCGGCCGATCGCCGAGAGCACCAGGTCGACCACCCGGCGCGGGGAGGCGGAGACCAGTGCGGTGGGCACCCGGGCCTCGCGCAGCGCGGCCAGCAGGGCGAGCGCGCCGGGGCGCGGCACCGTCTCGGCGGCGACCTTGGCGGCGAAGGACTCGCCCAGCCGGGCGGCGAGTTCGGCCTCGCCGAGGGTGGTGCCGCTGACCTTGTGCAGGTGGGCGGCGGTGTGCTCGACGGCCTGGCCGAGCACCTCGGGGGCGTCCTGGTCGGTGAGCGGGCGGTCCAGCTCCTCGGCGAGCTCGGCGGCGGCCTGCCACCACAGTTGCTCGGTGTCGACCAGGGTGCCGTCCATGTCGAAGAGGACGGCGGAGGGGAGTGCGGACTCGGTTTCGGGCATGGCGGTTTCAGGCATGGCGGTACCTTCGGGCTTCTTCGGACGGTGCAGGGGCGGTGGAAGACCCTCGGCGGCGGGACCCTTCGCAGGGGATTCTCCCGCAGCGGGGGGCTCAGGCGGTACGGCGGTCCACCAGCACCGGGCGCTCCGGCAGCGTGAGGTCGGCGCGCGAGCCGGCCGGCAGGGCGGCGGCGGCCTCGGTGGGCAGGTCGGCCTTGACCTCGGTGCCGTCGTCCAGGCGGACGGTGAGCCGGGTGACGGCGCCCAGGAAGGACGCGGTGATCACCAGCGCCGGGCCGTTCTCGGACGGGGTGAGGGTGACGTTCTCCGGGCGGACCAGCACCTGCAGGTCGCCGTCCGCCGGGATCGCGCCGTCCACCGCGTGCCGGCGGCCGAGCACCTCGACGCCGTCCGAGGTGCGGGTGCACGGGATGCGGCTCATGGTGCCGACGAACTCGGCGACGAAGGCGGTGGCCGGCCGGCCGTACAGCTCGGACGGGGTGGCGCACTGCTCCAGCTTGCCGGCTCGCAGCACCGCGACCCGGTCGGCCATCGACAGCGCCTCCTCCTGGTCGTGGGTGACGAACAGGGTGGTGATGCCCAACTCCTGCTGCAGGCGCCGGATCTCCTCGCGCAGCTGGAGGCGGACCTTGGCGTCCAGCGCGGACAGCGGCTCGTCCAGCAGCAGCACGCGCGGCTGCAGGGCGAGCGCGCGGGCCAGCGCGATGCGCTGCTGCTGACCGCCGGACATCTGGTGCGGGTAGTGCCCGGCGCGGTGCGGCAGGCCGACCAGCTCCAGCAACTCCTCGGCGCGCTTGCGGCGTTCGGCCTTGCCGGTGCCGCGCATCCGCAGCCCGAAGGCGATGTTGTCCAGCGCGGTCAGGTGCGGGAAGAGGCTGTACGACTGGAACACCATGCCCGCGTCGCGCTTGTGCGCCGGGATCGAGGTGATGTCCTGGCCGTCGACCAGGACCTCGCCCGAGTCGTGCTGCTCGAAGCCGGCCAGGATGCGCAGCGCGGTGGTCTTGCCGCAGCCGGACGGGCCGAGCAGGGCGACCAGCTCACCGGGGTGGACGGTCAGGTCGAGGCCGTCGAGCGCGGTGGTGGCGCCGAAGGAGCGGCGCAGCGAGCGGAACTCGACGGTGGCGCTGCCCGGGGCGAGCGCGACGCCGGTGACGGGGGCGGTGGCCGTGGTCATGACTGGTGACTCCTGGAAAGCGGGGGGTGGTTCAGGACCGGGCGGTCTTGCGGCCGCGGCCGACGGCGGACATCAGCAGCAGGACGAGCCAGACGATCAGCAGGCTGAGCATCGAGACCGCGACGGACATCTGGCCGTCGCTCTTGCCGTTGGAGTTGATCCACACCGAGAAGGGGGCGAAGCCGAGGATCGAGGCGGTGGTGAACTCGCCGAGCACCAGGGCGACGGTGAGCACGGCGGCGTTCAGCAGCGAGCTGCGCAGGTTGGGCAGGACGACGGTGAACACCGCGCGCAGCCAGCCGGCCCCGCAGTTGCGGGCGGCCTCGACCAGGGTGACCACGTCCACGCCGCGCAGGCCGGCGTCGATCGCCCGGTAGGCGAACGGCAGCGCCATCAGCACGTACGCGATGACCAGGACGATCGGGAACTTCGGGTCCTGGATGGCCACGATGGTCTGGAAGAGCGGGGTGTCCTGCAGGTAGTCCGGGCCCCAGCGCAGCACGCCGATGATGCCGGTGGTGAGCGCGACGACCGGGACGACCAGCGGCATCGAGCACATCACCTCGATCACCGGGCCCAGCTTCGGCGCGCCGAGCCGGGCGGCGAGCACCGCCGGGACGAGCAGGAGCAGCAGCACCGCGACGGTGACGGCGGCCAGTTCGAGGCTGAGCACCAGGCTGTCGGTGAACCCGGGGGCGTTCAGCAGTTCGGTGTAGGCGCGGAAGGTGGTGCCGCCCTTGTTGTCGTCGATGCTGAACCACAGCGAGGCGGCCATCGGCACCGCGAAGTAGATCCCGCAGATCAGCAGGACCAGGCCGCGGCCGAAACGGATGCGATTGATCAGGCGAGCCACTTGGCACTCCGGCGCTGAAGGGGCAGGTACAGGGCCATCACCAGGCAGGCGACCACGATCATGTCGAGGCCGAGGGCGAGGGCGAGGTTGCCCTGGCCGACCAGGACGTTGCCGGACAGCGCGTCGCCGATCTGCATCGAGATCAGCGGCACCGAACTGCCCACCATGGCCTCGGCGGTGGCGTACGCGGCGAAGGAGGCGCCGAACAGCAGCACGAAGCCGCCGAGCAGCGAGGGCAGCAGGACGGGCAGTGCCACGTGCCGCCAGTACTGCACCGAGGTGGCGCCGTTGTTGTACGCGGCCTCGCGCCACTGGGCCTTGAGGCCCTCCAGGGCCGGGGTGATGGTGATGACCATCAGCGGGACCAGGAAGTAGAGGTAGACCACCGACAGGCCGGAGAAGGTGTAGAGGTTCCAGCCGTGCTTGGTCAGGCCGAGCTTCTTGGTGACCTCACCGGCGTTGCCGAGGGTGGCGACGAACATGAAGGCCAGCGGGACGCCGCCGAAGTTGGCGAGCACGCCGGAGGCGGACATCACGGCCTCGCGGAAGGCCCGGAAGCGGGAGGTCGCCACGGCCTGGGCCAGCGGCAGGCCGACCACGGTGGCGATCAGCGCGGTCAGCAGCGAGAGCTTCACGCTGCCCCACAGGGCGGTCCAGTACGCGCCCTGGAGGGAACCGGTGAGGTTGTCCATGGTGAAGGTGCCGCCGCCGTCGGGTGCGTCCGAGGAGGTGGTGAACGCGCCGATGGCGATCGCGACGGCCGGCAGGCCGAAGCCGATCACGAAGAAGAGCAGCAGGGGGAGGGCGGCGAGCCAGGCGCGGCTGCCGCCGGCCCGGCGCTTGGCCGGGCGGGGGGCCTTGGCGGTCGCCGCGGTGGCGGCGGTGGCCGGGGCCGGGGTGGGGGTGACGGGGCCGGCGGTGGCGCCCCCGCCGCTCTGGGCGGCGGAGGCGGTGGCCGGCACCGGGGTGGGAGCCGTGGTCATCTCAGGTCAGCCCGCGATCGCCTTGGCCCAGTTCTCGGTCACGACCTTCTTGGCCGCGTCCGTCTGGTCCTGGGTGGGGAAGGTGGTGAAGGGCTTCTCGACGGCCGGCAGCTTGGCGGAGGCGGCGGCGTCCAGGGTGCCGGCGGCCTTCATCGAGTCGAACAGGGCGGGGGTGGCGTAGCCGCCGAGGAAGCCGTTCTGGCCCTGGGCGCTGTAGAGGTACTCCTCCCACAGGCGCGCGGCGGCCGGGTGCGGGGCGTCCTTGTTGATCGCCTGGTTGTAGTACTGGGCGTAGGAGCCGTCCGAGGGGATGGCCACCTGCCAGTCGATGCCCTTGTCCTTGAACTTGTCGCTGTAGCCGGCGTTCAGGTACGACCAGTCGATGCTGATCGGGGTCTCGCCCTTCTCGATGGTCGCCGGGGTGACCTCGACCGGGTTGAAGTTGCCGGCCTGCTTGACCTTGCCGAAGAAGTCGATGCCGGGCTGGATGTTGTCCAGCGAGCCGCCGTTGGCGAGCGCGGCCGCGTAGACGGCGCCGAAGGCGGCACCGGCCTTGGTCGGGTTGCCGTTCAGGGCGACCATGCCCTTGTAGTCGGGCTTGAGCAGGTCGGCGAAGGTCTTCGGGCAGACGGACACCTTCTTGGCGTCGCAGCCGATCGACATGTAGCCGCCGTAGTCGTTGTAGCTCAGGCCGTTGGCGTCCTTCATGGTGGCCGGGATCTTGTCGAAGTCGGTCACCTTGTAGGGGGCCAGCAGGCCCTGCTTGCCGGCGCTGATCGCGAAGGCCGAGCCGAGGTCGACGACGTCGGGGGCGCGGTCCTGGCCCTTGCGGGAGGTGACCGCGTTGATCTCGTCCTGGCTGGAGCCGTCCGGGTTCTCGTCCTCGATCTCGATGCCGTACTTCGCCTTGAAGTCGTCCATCAGCTTGCCGTAGTTCGCCCAGTCGCGCGGCAGCGTGATGACGTGCAGCTTGCCTTCCTTCTTGGCGGCGGCGACCAGGGCGTCCATGCCGCCGAAGTCGGCGACGGAGGTGGCGGTCTTGGCGCTCTTGCCGCCCGCGGCGTCGCCGCCGGACTTCGCGGAGGAGGAGCCGGCGGAACCGCAGGCGGTGAGGGACAGCGCGGCGGCGGTCAGGACGGCCGCGAAGGCGGCGGTGCGGGCGCGGTGCACGGACACGGGTCAGTCTCCTGAGAAGGGGGAACTGCAAGCGGGTGTCTTGATCGGGGGATCAGGCGAGTGGCGGTCCGGAGCCGTCCGAGGTGAGTTCGGATCCGTCCGAGTTGACTAGCCAACTTCGCTGACGGGGGTAAGTACGCCGGAGTTCGGTGACGGGAAGGTGAACGGACGACTCAGAACCGGGGTCGGCTGCGGGAACGGTGGAATCCGGCCATCGGAGCGTGATCCGTTCGGTGCGATGCTCTGAATGCGCAGCGGGATATGGTCGGGCTGTCCGCGCCGGTACGGCTGCGCAGGACACCGCCCCAGGAGGGACATTGACTGACGTGGCAGTAGAGCCCGGGCGCCCCGCCGAGCGCGCTGCCGGCGCCCTGTACCGCAAGGTGGCCGCCGATCTGCGCGAGGCCATCACCACCGGCGCGTACGGCGAGGCGGGCCGGCTGCCCGCAGAGGGCACGCTGGCCGAGCAGTACGGGGTCTCCCGCGGCACCGTCCGCCAGGCGCTCGCCGTCCTGCGCTCGGACGGGCTGGTCACCTCCCGTCGCGGCACCCGCCGGGTGGTGCTCGGGGGCGCCCGGGTGCAGAGCTTCTCCGAACTGCTCAGCTTCACCCATTGGGCGTACTCGATGGGCGAGGAGCCCGGCGGCATCCTGGACTCCCTGGTGCGGCGCCCGGCCGACGCCGCCGAGCGCGAGCAGCTGCGCCTGGAGCCGGGCGCCGAGGTGTACGTGACGGTCCGGCTGCGCACGCTCTCCGGCACGCCGGTGATGGTCGAGCGCACCATCTACCCGCCGCGGGTCGGCGAGATCGTCGCCGAGCTGCCGCCGGACGTGGTCTCGCACACCGAGGTGCTGCGCGAGCACGGCATCCTGTTCACCGACGCCGACCACACCATCGACATCGTCGCCGCCAACGCGGAGGACGCCCGGCTGCTCGGCTGCCGCCGGGGCGGCCCGCTGCTGCGCGAGCGGCGGCGTACGACGGACCCGACCGGCACGCCGGTGGAGTGGTCCCAGGACCGCTACCTGCCCGGGACGGTCGCCTTCAGCGTGCACAACTCGCTGGCCACGTCGGCGCTTTCGCGGCACGCCCGGGAGATGGACTGAGGCCCCGTTCCCGGGCGTGCTTCGCGTACTGGCGCTAGCGCATGAGCGCGGCGAGCAGCGGGCGGTAGTGCTCGAAGTCCGGCGCGTTCGCGCCGGGCTCCTTCGCCCGCTCGTCCCAGCGGCGCACGGCCACCGCGTCGGCGGCGCCCGGGAGCTCGGCGAAGGCGGCGGCCTCGCGCTCGTCCATCGGACCGCCCTGGACCCGCAGGGTGTACTCGGAGGCCTCGGAGAGCCGGGCGCGGTAGCCGTCCTCCACCGCGCACAGGTAGCGCTTGGCGGCCACGTGCAGCCGGACCGGCTCGGTGACCTCCGGGCCGAACCACTGCGCCAGCCAGTCGGCGCCGGTGTCGCTGTGCCGGTTGTCCTGTCCGCGCATCAGGTCCCGTCCGTGCAGGGCGCCCTGGAAGTGTCCGATGTCGTGCAGCAGCGCGGCGGCGACCAGGTGGTCCGGCGCCCCCGCCGCCTCGGCCGCCGCGGCGGCCTGCAGCATGTGCTCGGCCATGGTTACGGCCTCGCCCAGGTACTCCCCGGCGCCCTCGCCCGCGAACAGCTCGGCGATGTTGTCCAGGGCGGCGGTGCGGCGGTTCAGCACGGCGAGGGTGCTGGCGAGTGAGTCGAGGTCGGCGTAGCAGCCCTGGAGGTGGCGCCGACCGTCCTGCTCGAAGGCCGTACGGGCGTGCAGCAGGCGGGTGTTGTCGAAGACCAGGCAGTCGCCCGGGTCGAGCCGGAAGGTGAGCTGGAGCTCCGGGCGCAGGGTGATCGCGGCGAAGCGGCGGTAGGCCGCGTAGAAGGCCTCCAGGTCGCTTCCGCTACCGCGCAGGGTGCCGATCGAGCGGTTGTTGAAGCGCACCTCGCGGATCCGTCCGAGCGGGTCCACGTCGATCAGCGGGCGGTCGGCGCGCAGCTCGGTGCGGCGGTCGCGGAAGACGAAGGGGACGGGGGTGCGGGTGAGGGTTTCGAAGTCCTCGGGGGACTCGTCCCGGAGGATCGCCGCTGCCTTGAAGCCGTCCACCAGGCCGGAGTCGCCGCCGGTCGCCGAGTTCTCCAGGCAGTGCAGGAGCTGGAGGGTCGGCACCGGGTCCCGGTAGGGGTTGTCGGTGTGCGGGGCGATGGCCTTGTCCGTGAACGCGAGGTTGTTCGGATCCGGCTCGACCCGGACGTCGAACAGCTCGCCGTAGTTGGTGACCCGGACGTAGCCGAAGCTCTCGGCCACCCGGAGGACCTGCCGCTCCACGGTCGGCACCCCGCGCAGCACGGCGAAGCCGCTGCGGCGGACGGCGGCGAGGACGGCGGCCTGCTCGGCGGGGTCGGCGAGGTAGGTCGCCCAGTCGGCCTCGGGGATGCCGCGGGCGAAGTCGGCGGCCGTCCAGAGCCGCTTGTCCAGCTCGGTGCGGCCGTCGCCGTCGGCCTCCTCGCGGAGCCAGGTGAGCGGGTAGCGGGAGCGGTGCCCGTCGGACCAGAGCACCTCCAGGTTCCCGTCGATCTCCTTGCTCGCCGCGATGGTGAGGTCCGACGGCAGGTCGTTGATCTGGAACAGCTTCTGCCCGTTGCGCGGGTCCCGGCACTCGCCGCACGGGCAGTTGTCGCGCAGCCAGTAGGGCGGCAGCTCGGTCACGGACGGTCTCCTTCTCGGCGGTGTCTCAGGTGGAGTTGTATAGCCAACTTCACCAGCTGAGCCGGAGCCTGCCTGCCCCCGATGAGTTCCGGGTGCCGGGCGGGTGAACGCTGCGGGAACTGTGCCGGGAGAGGTGGCCGAAAACGATTGCACGGGGTGGTCCAGACCTGCTCGGATATGCCGGTGAATGATCGACTTCCGAGAGCCGTCGCGCTGGTGGCCCTGGCCGCCCTGGCGGCGGCCTGCACCGACGGCACCGGCACCCCGGCCGCCGCACCGAGCACTGCCCCCGTCGCGACGGCGGCGGACTGGACGTACCGCCCGCCGAGCGAGTTCCAAGGACTGCCGGACGTCCCGGACTCCGCCTCCGTGAAGCTGATCCGCAGCGGCGTCGCGAAGGGAGACCTGCCCGCCTCGGCCGTGGGCACCAGCTACATCAGCGCCGACCAGGTCCGCAACATCACCATCCGTGCGATGCCGCAGCACTCCGCCGACCCGGCCAAGGATCTGGAGGAGCTGATGGCCAAGGAACTCCCCACGCCGGAGCTGCGCGCCGGCTTCGCCGACACGGACCCGGGCGGGCGCGGCGGCGTGATGCGCTGCGGCTCCTTCGGTGCCGACGGCAGTACGGTCAGCGCGCTCTGCCTGTGGGGCGACGGCAGCATGCTGGGCATCTATGGCGAGTACGCCCGGGGCTCGGAGCAGAACGTCGACCTCGCCGCCCAGCACGCCCGCGAGTTCCGCGCGCTCGCCGAGGTGCCTGCCTGACCCGGGTTGCCCCGTCGCGCGGATCCGTCCTGCCCGCCAGGACGGGGCCCGCGCGGTGACTGCCGTGTGCCCGGCTACAGGGGGCTGCCGGGCGCGGGACGGAGGTACGCCTCGGCGGCGGCGCGGGTATAGAAGCGCCTGATTCGGTCCGAGCTGCCTCGCACTCGGAGGTACCGATGCTGGTCCGGGTCCCACAGGCCCCAGCACTCCACCAGGAGGAAGTGCGGGCTCCGGGAGTTGATCAGACGGATCTCGTATCGCTTGCGGGAGAGGGTGGTGGCCATCAGGCGACCTCCGGGTCCGGGTGAGGCTGCTCGTTGGCACGTACCCATCGCTCAGCCTGGTCGTACGAGTAGAACCGCAGCGGTTCGGGGCGGGGTGGCAGAGCCTTCACCAGGTGGCCGGTCTCACGGTCCCGGATGACCCAGACCGGGTACGAGGCTCCGTCGTGGGTGTCGGCGGGAACGATCCCGTATCGCTGGCTCATCGGCGGGCCACCTGGAGGAAGCCGCCGGCCTTCTCGACCTGGGCGGCGAACTCGTCGAACTCGCCGTCGATGGGGGAGACGGTCGCCCTGGAGGGGACCAGGATCGCTCCGGCGCCCCTGTCCTTGACCGTCTGCAACGCGGCCAGGAGCAGGGGGCGTTGCTCCGGGGACTTCTCCATCTCGTCGTCCACGACGGTCAGGGGCACCTCCCAGTCGTAGGCGAGCGCGTACTCCTCGCAGCTGCGCATCTCCAACTCGGGGAAGGCGGGACTGGTCTTGGCCAGGTAGATCACCACCTGGAAGCGCTCGGTGCGGTTCGGGTTTCCCTCAACTCCCTTGCGCGAGGCGGCCGGACCGGCCTCGCGGAGTCGGGGGACGTGCTGGCCCGACGGGGTTCGTTGCAGCTTCAACGCCCATTCCTCTCTGTAGTGAGACGACTACCCAGGGCGCAAACTGTCCTCTATGCTTAGGGGGTCTTCAAGCTGTCAAATCTGCTCGAAGAGATAGGGATCAAGGCCCTTGAACAAGGTTGAGCTGGACCCCGACGCGGGCCCTGCGGCGAAGTTCGGCGTGTTTCTGCGCACTTCACGGGAAGCACGGGGGTGGACCCAGGAAGATCTGGCCCGTGCCATCGGCTACTCCGCGACGCATGTGTCGGCCGTGGAAACTGGTCGACGTCCCCCAACCCGGCGCCTCGCGCGGGAACTTGACAAGGTGTTTGGGTGGGACCGCGTGTTCGCCCGCAAGGCTCTCGATCTCAAGACCTCGGCGCTCCTCGAAGGGTTTCCGCAGTACGTGGCTCGGGAGTCGAAGGCCGTGGAGCTGCGGCTGTTCACTCTCGGGATCGTGCCGGGTCTGCTCCAAACCACGGACTACGCAGCAGCCATCGCAGCGGGAGCGGTCCGCCGAGGCAGCATCACACAGAGTCAGGCTGATGAACGGGTGGCCTACCTTGCGCGCCGACAGGCCACCATGCGTCGGGAGCCCTCGCCGTTGATCCACGTCGTCCTGGATGAGAGCTGCATCCGTCGGCCGGTCGGCGGACCTGCGGTCATGGCAGCTCAGCTGGATCAGCTTGTTGAGTTCGCCGGGATGCCCAACACGATGCTCCAGGTGGCTCCGTATGCCATAGGCGAAGAGCGGTCGTTCGACCTCCCGGTGAACATCCTCACTCTTCCCGATCGGTCCTTGATCTCCTACGCGGAATCGGCGCAGCAGGGGCACCTGGAGCGGGATAGCGGCGCAGTGCTGCCGGTACTCACGGCCTACTATCAGCTACAGGCCCTCGTGCTCTCACAAGCTGAGTCCGTGGCCCTGATCAGCCGGCTGAGGGAGGACTACCGTGACCGCGAATGAACCCATGTGGTTCAAATCTTCGTACAGCAGCAACGGTGGCGACTGCGTGGAGGTAGCAGGGAACTTGGTCGCCTCTGACGCTGTTCCCGTCCGTGACTCGAAGGACCCCGAGGGCCCCTCCCTGGTCTTTCCGACCGATGCCTGGTCGGCCTTCGTCTCCGCCGTGCGAGGTGGGGAGTTCGGCGCAGTCTGACCCAGCGGATGAACCGCCCCGGCCTCGTCGGCCGGGGCGGTTTGTTCTGAGGTTCGAGCTGGAGGATCAGGACGTGGTCTTTCCCGAGGATGAGTCGCTCGCGGAGTGGTACGGCGCCCGGGCCGGTCGGGATCGGCCGGAGGGGACGCGGGACGCGCTGGTGCTCGCGCCCGAGGATCGGCGGGGGCTGCATCCGTTCGAGGACGTTCCCCGGCTGGTGGTCGAGTGGGACGGGCGCGCCTGGCGGCCGGTGGCCGTTGCCGCCGACTTCTCGGAGGCGTATCCGCTGATCATGCGGCGCGACGGGGAACTGATCGAGGCGCAGGACGACACACCGGTGGCATTGCTGCGAAGGGGGACCGGGCGGCACCGTCGGCCACTTCCTCCGTCTGGCTGACAGGGGTGGGCCGGAGCGCGTTTCAGCGCGGGGGAGTCCCGGGTGCTGCGGCACTGTCGGGGGGATTTCCCCGAGGCGAGAGGCGGCTGCGCCATGGCCCATCCCGACACCGCGTCATCGCCCCCCACGGGGCAGGCCGGGCTCAAGCGCGAGGTCGGCCTCGTCGGACTGCTCTGGGCCTCGGTCGGGGCGATCATCGGCTCGGGCTGGCTGTTCGGGGCGCAGAAGGCGGCGGTGGCGGCCGGGCCCGCCGCCCTGTTGTCCTGGGGCATCGGCGCGGTGGCGATCATCCTGCTGGCGCTGATCCACGCCGAGCTGGGCGGGCTGTTCCCGGTGGCGGGCGGTACGGCGCGGTATCCGCACTACGCCTTCGGCGGGTTCGCGGGGATGTCGTTCGGCTGGTTCACCTGGCTGCAGGCGGCGACCATCGCGCCGATCGAAGTGCAGGCGATGATCAACTACGCCCGGCACTGGCCCTGGGCGCGCGGCCTCCTGAACGAGGACCTGACGCTGACCGGTGCCGGGTTCGTCGTCGCGGCCGTGCTGCTCGGGGTGTTCGTCGCGATCAACTTCCTGGGGGTGAGGCTTCTCGCCCACACCAACAGCGTGGCTACCGTATGGAAGGTCGCCGTCCCGATCCTGACCATCTTCGCGCTCGGGCTCACCGAGTTCCACGGCTCCAACTTCACCGTCCACGGCTTCGCGCCGGGCGAGGCCAAGGGCGTGCTGGCGGCCATCAGCACCAGCGGCGTGATCTTCGCGCTGCTCGGCTTCGAGCAGGCCATCCAGTGGGCGGGGGAGAGCCGCAACCCCCGCCGGGACATCCCCCGGGCCGTCATCGGGTCGGTGGTGATCGGCACGATCGTCTACGTGATGCTCCAGGTGGTGTTCATCGGCGCCCTGCCGCCGTCGGCCTTCGCGGGCGGCTGGGCCAAGCTGGACTACCCCGGCATCAGCGGCCCGTTCGCGGGCCTCGCGAGGCTGATCGGCCTCGGCTGGCTGGCGACGGTCCTCTTCATCGACGCCGTCATCTCGCCGGCCGGCACCGGGCTGGTCTACATCACCTCCAGCTCCCGGGTCACCTACGGCCTGAGCCGCAACGGGTACGCGCCGCCCGCCCTGCAGTACACCGACCGCAACTCGGTGCCCTGGCTCGGCCTGGTCATCGCCTGGGTCGCCGGCGTGCTCTGCTTCCTGCCCTTCCCGAGCTGGCAGCGGCTGGTCGGCTTCATCACCTCGGCCGTCGTGCTGATGTACGCGGGCGCGCCGCTGGCCTTCGGGGCGCTGCGCAGGCGGCTGCCGGGGATGGAGCGCTCGTACTACCTGCCCGGCGGCACGGTCATCTCCCCGCTGGCATTCGTGGTGGCGAGCCTGATCATCTACTGGTCCGGCTGGGACACCCTGTGGCGGCTGGGGCTGGCGATCATCATCGGGTACGTGCTGCTCGGCGGGTACTCCGCGTACGCCGCGTCGAAGGGGGCGCCCAATGCGCCGCGGATGGACTTCAAGGCCGGGCAGTGGCTGCCGGTCTACCTGGTCGGGATGGGGATCATCTCCTGGCAGGGCACCTTCGGCGTGGGCGCCCGGGGGAACCTGCCGCTGTGGTGGGACATCGCGGTCGTGGCGCTGTTCTCGCTGCTCGTCTACTACTGGGCGCTGTCCGTCTCGCTGCCGGCCGAGGACATCGAGCGGAACATCCGCGGCGTCGAGGTGGTGGACGCGGGCGGGCACTGAGTGCTCGGACGAGGAGCAGCCCCCCGATCGGAGGGCCGCTTCGTCGTGACGCTACGCCTGGACGGTCGCGGCCCAGGCGGCCTCGGCGGCCAGCAGAGCGGGCTCGGCCTCGGCCTTCGTGGCCGTCGCGAGGGCGGTCAGGCAGGCGCCGACGGTCTCCAGCGAGGCCGCCGGGCCGTAGTGGTTGACCCGCAGCATCCCGGCGGCCAGGGTGCCGCCGCCGGGCTGGACCGGCAGGGCCGGGTCGAGGGCGGCGGCGAGCTCGGCGGCGTGCAGGCCGGCCGGGGTGCGCAGGGTGGTGGCGACCGGGGCCGCGTGGGCGTCCTCGTGGACGTACGGGGTGAGGGTGCCGAGTGCTCGGACGCCGGCCCGGGTGGCGGCGGAGGCGGCGCGGTGGCGGGCGATCACGGCGGGCAGACCGTCGGCGGCGATCCGGTCCAGGCAGGCGCCGAGCGCCAGCATCTCCAACTGGGCCGGGGCGTGCGGGAGTACGGCGCGACCGGCGTCGGTCCAGCGCTCCTTCCAGTCCAGGAGGGAGAGGTAGGAGCGGCGCGGGGCGGCCGGGTTGGCGGCGATCCGCTCCCAGGCGCGCTCGGAGACGGAGACGGCGGAGACCCCGGCCGGGCCGCCCATCGCCTTCTGGCCGCCGATCACGCACAGGTCGACGCCCCACTCGTCGGTGAGCAGCGGCTCGGCGGCGACCGAGGCGACCGCGTCGAGCATCAGCAGCGCTCCGTGCTCGCGGACCACGGCGGCGATCTCCGCGACCGGGTTGGTGTTGCCGGTCGCGGCTTCGGCGTGCACCAGGGAGACGAAGTCGACGGCCGGGTTGGCGTCCAGGGCCTCGGCCACCTGCGCGGCGCTCACCGCGCTGTCGAAGGGCACGGCGAGGTCGACGACCTCGGCCCCGCAGGAGCGCAGCCAGTTGCCGAAGGTCTGCCCGTACGGACCGGTGACGATGTTCAGCGCGGTGGAGCCCGGGTGCGCGGCGCTGCGGATCGCGGCCTCCAGCGGAAGGAGCGCCTCACCCTGGGTCACGATCACGTCGGCCTCGGTGTGCAGCAGCGCGGCCACCTGGTCCTCGATCGCCGCGAACTCGGCGGCGCTGAGCGGGGGGAGGTCGAGGAAGGGGCTCACTGGGAAACCTTTCGCAGGGTGGGTGGGTGCCGGAAACGAGTCTGCCGCATTCTGACTGCTTACACGGAGCGCCCCCGTCGGTAGAGTGCGGCCATGAGCGAAGGTGCGGTGCTGCACGTCCGGGGTCGGGTGCTGGTCGGTCCGGAGGAGGTCCGGGACGAACTCTGGGTGGTGGACGGCCGGGTGACCTTCACCCGCCCGCCGACCGCCGGGGACGTCCGGACGGTGACCGGCTTCGTGCTGCCCGGCCTGGTGGACGCCCACTGCCACGTGGGACTGGACGCGCACGGCGCCGTGGACGCCGAGACCAGCGAGAAGCAGGCGCTCACCGACCGTGACGCCGGCACCCTGCTGATCCGCGACGCCGGCTCGGCCGCCGACACCCGCTGGATCGACGAGCGCGAGGACCTGCCCCGGATCATCCGTGCCGGGCGGCACATCGCCCGCACCCGCCGCTACATCCGCAACTACGCGCACGAGATCGAGCCCGGCGACCTCGCCGCGTACGTGCGGGCCGAGGCCCGGCGCGGGGACGGCTGGGTGAAGCTGGTCGGCGACTGGATCGACCGCGAGCGCGGCGACCTCGCCGCCTGCTGGCCCGGCGACGCGCTGGTCGAGGCGATCGCGGCGGCGCACGAGGAGGGCGCGCGGGTCACCGCGCACTGCTTCGCGGCCGAGTCGCTGCCGGACCTGCTGGCGGCCGGGATCGACTGCGTCGAGCACGCCACCGGACTGACCGAGGAGCTGATCCCGGCCTTCGCCGAGCGCGGGGTGGCGATCGTCCCGACGCTGGTCAACATCACCACCTTCCCGGAGCTGGCGGCCGGCGGCGAGAAGAAGTTCCCGGCCTGGTCGGCGCACATGCGGCGGCTGCACGAGCGCCGGTACGACACGGTGGGCGCCGCGCACGACGCCGGCATCCCGATCTTCGTCGGCACGGACGCGGGCGGCTCGCTCGCGCACGGGCTGGTCGCGGACGAGGTGGCCGAGCTGGTGAAGGCGGGGCTGAGCCCGGCCGAGGCGCTGTCGGCGGCGAGTTGGGGCGCGCGGGAGTGGCTGGGGCGGCCGGGGCTGGCGGAGGGCGCCCCGGCGGACTTCGTGGTGTACGACGAGGACCCCCGGGCGGACGTCCGGGTGCTCGCGGACCCGGGGCTGGTGGTGCTGCGGGGGCGGCCGACGGGGTGATCGTTCGCGGTGATCATTTGTGGTGACGCTCTGTCGGTATGGGCCGATAGGGTGACGACCATGGCACCGCGTCCACTGAACGAGATCGTCGAGCCCGGTTGGGCCACCGCCCTGGAGCCGGTCGCCGGGCGGGTCGCCGCCATGGGCGACTTCCTGCGCGCCGAACTGGCCGCCGGCCGTACCTACCTGCCGTCCGGGCCGAACGTGCTGCGGGCCTTCCAGCAGCCGTTCGCCGACGTACGGGTGCTGATCGTCGGGCAGGACCCGTACCCGACCCCCGGCCACGCCGTCGGGCTCAGCTTCTCGGTGGGGCCGGAGGTGCGGCCGATCCCGGCGAGCCTGATCAACATCTTCCAGGAGTACGGCAACGACCTCGGCCTGCCGCAGCCGTCCAACGGGGACCTCACCCCGTGGACCAATCAGGGTGTGCTGTTGCTCAACCGGGCGCTGACCACCGCGCCGCGCAAGCCGGCCGCGCACCGGGGCAAGGGCTGGGAGGAGGTCACCGAGCAGGCGATCCGGGCGCTGGCGGCGCGCGGCGGCCCGCTGGTGGCGATCCTGTGGGGGCGCGACGCCCGTAACCTGCGGCCGCTGCTGGGGGAGATCCCGGCGATCGAGTCGGCGCACCCGAGCCCGTACTCGGCGAACGGCGGCTTCTTCGGCTCCCGGCCGTTCAGCCGGGCGAACGAGCTGCTGGTGCGGCAGGGGGCGCAGCCGGTGGACTGGCGACTTCCTTAGGCCGGTGGAGTCGGGCCGTCCCATCGGGCGGGGCGCGCCAGCAGGCTCGACGTCATCGCCGTCGGTGCGCTGTCGAATGAGGAGCGATCAGCAGCTGATGATGCGCCCCGATCGTCCGTGTCGCCACCCCCCGTAGGGGCAGGCCCGAGCGTCTGTGGCTCGAACGGCCGTCTCCGCAGGCCACCGTGCCGGTTCTCGCGGAGGCTGGGTCGCGTACAGCCTTCACGGGCGCCCCCGGTCGACGGGAATCGGATGCCATGGCGGAGAACACGGGAAAGGCGTCGAGCGCGAGCAGGGCCACGCACGGTTCCACCCGAAGACTGCTCGGCGAACTCAGCGCGGAGTTCGCCGGCACGATGATCCTGATCCTCTTCGGTGTCGGCGTGGTGGCTCAGGTGGTCGCCGGTGGCATCGGCAATCACGACAGCATCTCCTGGGGCTGGGGCCTCGGTGTCACGTTCGGTATCTATACGGCCGCTCGGATCAGCGGAGCCCACCTCAATCCGGCGGTCACCGTCGCGCTCGCCGTCTTCAAGGGATTCGAGTGGCGCAAGGTGCTGCCGTACGTGCTGGCACAGACCGCCGGGGCGTTCGTCGCGGCGCTGCTGGTGCGCTGGAACTACACCGAGGTGCTCAACAAGGTCGATCCCGGCCACACCCTCAAGACCCAGGGCGTCTTCTCCACCCTCCCGGGCAACGGCACGGCTCCGGTCAGCGACTGGGGTGCGCTGCGCGACCAGGTCATCGGCACCGCCGTCCTGGTCTTCCTGGTGCTCGCGGTGGGCGACGTGCTCAACACGCCGCCCGAAGCCAACCTGGGCCCGCTCGTCGTCGGCCTCATCGTGGTGGGAATCGGCATGGCCTGGGGCACCAACGCGGGCTACGCGATCAACCCGGCCCGCGACTTCGGACCGCGCCTGGCCAGCTACCTCACCGGATACTCGCACGCCTGGCGGGACCAGTACGGCCATCTGTACTTCTGGGTGCCGATCGTCGGCCCGCTGATCGGCTGTCTGGTCGGCGGTGTCGCGTACCGCTACCTGGTCACTCCCCATCTCGGGGCCGAGGGGCCCGAGGAGCCCGGCCGGGCTCCGATCGAGCCGATCAATCCGATCGGCTGAGTCGTGGGCGTACCGGCCGGCAGTACCAGCCCCACCCGGCGGACGCGGACGCGGAAGCGGAACGGAAGCCCGGAAGCAGAGGCGGCAGCCATGCCAGAGTTCGTCGGAGCGGTGGACCAGGGGACCACGAGCAGAAGGCCGTGCAGCGCACCCTCGACTGGGTCGACGTCAAGTAGCACTTCCGCGAGAGCAAGTAGCACCTGAACGAGAGAGAAGGGCTGACCCATGGTGAAGCCGGTGTCGCTTTCCCCGCAGGCCCGGGCCGAGGCGCTCGCCCGGATGGCTGAGCGCGAGCTCGACGTGCTGGTGGTCGGGGGTGGCGTGGTCGGCGCGGGCTCGGCGCTCGACGCGGTCACCCGGGGCCTGAGCGTCGGACTCGTGGAGGCCCGCGACTGGGCGTCCGGCACCTCCAGCCGCTCCAGCAAGCTGATCCACGGCGGCCTGCGCTACCTGGAGATGCTCGACTTCCGCCTGGTCGCCGAGGCTCTCAAGGAGCGCGGCCTGCTGCTCCAGCGGCTCGCCCCGCACCTGGTCCGCCCAGTGCCGTTCCTCTACCCGCTGACCCACCGGATCTGGGAGCGGCCGTACGTCGGCGCCGGCGTGCTGCTCTACGACACGATGGGGATCACCTCCGGCACCGCGCGCGGCCTGCCGCACCACCGGCACCTGCTCAAGCGGCAGGCGCTGCGCGAGGCGCCGGCGTTGCGCTCGGACGCCCTGGTCGGCGCCGTCCAGTACTGGGACGCGCAGGTGGACGACGCCCGGATCACCGTCGACATCGTGCGTACGGCGGCCTGTTACGGTGCGCTGGTGGCCAACCGCAGCCGGGTCACCAGGTTCCTGCGGCAGGGCGAGCGGGTCGTCGGCGCGGTGGTCCGGGACCTGGAGAGCGGGCAGGAGTTCGAGGTCCGGGCGAAGCAGGTGATCAACTCCACCGGCGTGTGGACCGACGACACGCAGAGCATGGCCGGCACCCGCGGCCAGTTCCACGTCCGGGCCTCCAAGGGCGTTCACCTGCTGGTGCCGCGCGACCGGATCAACTCCCGCACCGGGCTGATCCTGCGCACCGAGAAGAGCGTGCTCTTCGTCATCCCGTGGGGCCGGCACTGGATCGTCGGCACCACCGACACCGCGTGGGACCTGGACAAGGCCCACCCGGCAGTCAGCTCCAGCGACGTCAGCTACCTGCTGGAACACGTCAACAAGGTGCTGGTGACCCCGCTCACGCCGGAGGACGTCGAGGGCGTCTACGCGGGGCTGCGGCCGCTGCTGGCGGGCGAGGCCGCCGAGACCAGCAAGCTCTCCCGCGAGCACCTGGTCGCGCACCCCGTCCCAGGTCTGGTCGTGGTCGCGGGCGGCAAGTTCACGACGTACCGGGTGATGGCCAAGGACGCGGTGGACGAGGCGGCGCGCAACCTGGACGAGAAGGTCCCGCCGAGCACCACCCAGGACGTCCCGCTGATCGGCGCCGATGGCTACCACGCGATCTGGAACGCCCGGCACACCCTTGCCGAGCAGTCCGGCCTGCACGTCGCCCGGGTCGAGCACCTGCTGCGCCGGTACGGCTCGCTCGTGCACGAGCTGCTCGCGATGGTCGCCGAGGACCGCTCGCTCGGCGAGCCGCTGCCGAGCGCCGACGACTACCTGCGGGTCGAGGTCGTCTACGCGGCCACGCACGAGGGTGCCCGACACCTGGACGACGTGCTGGCCCGGCGCACCCGGATCTCGATCGAGACCTGGGACCGCGGCGTGGACTCCGCGCGCTTGGTCGCCGAGCTGATGGCCGGCCCGCTCGGCTGGGGCCCGGAACAGATCGAGCGCGAGGTCGACCACTACCTCAAGCGGGTCGAGGCCGAGCGCGAGGCGCAGCACCAGCCGGACGACCTGACGGCGGACGCGGTACGGCTCGGCGCCCCGGAGATCGTGCCGCTGAGCTGAACACCGGGGAGTTGCCGCCGTAGCAGACCGTGGTCGGCGCGGAGCGTCAAACTCACTCCAACGGGTGAAATGACGTTCCGTGTTGCTCATGTGACGGATAGTTCGAGAAGACTGGCGGCTCATCGTTTCAGCTGTGTGGGGGTATCGCCATGTCTTCTCGCCGAATCGTTTCCGCATCCGCCGCCGTGGTGGTGAGCACACTGCTCACCGCCGGGCCCGTTCAGGCCGCTCCGACCCCGGCCGCCACGCCCTCCCCCGGGAAGGCGCGCGCCGTCACCGCCGAACTCGACCTGGACGTCAGCCTGTTGAACAAGGCGGTGGACGTCCCGGTGAACATCGCGCTCAACAAGGTGGAGACGCCGGAGCAGAGCTGGGGGTCCCCCCGGCCGGAGGCTGGGGGAGGATCGGTGCTCACCGCCAAGGTGGACGGGGTCGACCAGGCCGGCCCGGTCGAGCTGGTCAAGGCCGACATCGGCAAGTCCGTCACCCGCGCCGACGCCAAGGGCACCGCCGCCTCCGTCAAGCTGGTCAACGCCGACGTGCACGCCCCCGGTCTGCCCGCCACCGCGCTGCTCGGCCTGGAGGCGATGAGCGCCGAGGTGACCTGCCCGGTCGACGGGCAGCCGACCGCGAACGTGGTCGCGCCCGCCAAGCTGAGCGTGCTGGGCAAGCCGGTCACCGTCGGGCTGTACGGCCCGACCAAGGTCGACGTGCCGATGGTCGGCAGCGTGTCGGTGGAGTTCTCCAAGAAGACCACCACCACGAGCACCGCCGCCGCCTCGGCACTGGAGGTGCAGGTGGAGGTGAACCCGCTGAACCTGAACGTCGCCAAGGTCACCGGGAAGATCACCGTCGCCTCGGTGAGCTGCGAGAAGCCCACCGCACCGTCGGCCACCCCCTCCGCCACGGACACCCCGAGTGCCGCGCCCACCAGCGCGCCCGCCGCCCAGCCGGTGGCCGACGCCACCACCTCGCGGGCCGCCGTGCCGCAGGCGGCGGTGGAGAAGCCGCAGAAGCTCGCCACCACCGGCGGCAGCAGTGCCACCGGCCCGCTGGCCGCCGGGGCCGCCGCCCTGGTCGCGGGCGGGGCGGCCGCGCTCTGGGCCACCCGGCGCCGCCGGGCCGCGCACGCCCGTCGGCACTGAGGTCGGCGCCGGGCCGGTGGGCACCGAGGCCCGCAGCGGGCCCACCGGCACCCTTGAGGGCGGGAGTGCCGCACCCGGCACTCCCGCACTGTGACCGTGCCAACGCGGACGGTTGGTTCACATGCGCGTTACATGAGAGGAACAACCGGGAAACGGCGGCTTGCGACGCTACGCGGGCATCCACCACCCAGCATTGCGAGGGACACGCCGTGGCTATCAAGGCCGAGTACATCTGGATCGACGGCACCAAGCCGACCGCGAAGCTCCGTTCCAAGACTCGCGTCCTGCCCAACGCCGACAAGATCCCCACCTGGGGCTTCGACGGTTCCTCGACCAACCAGGCCGAGGGCCACGCCTCGGACCGCGTGCTGGAGCCGGTGAAGGTCGTCAAGGACCCGATCCGCGGCGGTGACAACATCCTGGTCCTCTGCGAGGTCCTGGAGACGGACGGTACCCCGCACGAGTCCAACACCCGCGCCCTGCTGCGTGAGGTCGAGGAGAAGTACACCGCGCAGGAGTCGATCTTCGGCATCGAGCAGGAGTACACCTTCTTCAAGGGCTCCCGCCCGCTCGGCTTCCCGGAGGGTGGCTTCCCGGCCCCGCAGGGCGGCTACTACTGCGGCGTCGGCGCCGAGGAGGTCTTCGGCCGCGAGATCGTCGAGCTGCACCTCGACCGCTGCATCGACGCCGGCCTGGCCATCTGCGGCATCAACGCCGAGGTCATGCCCGGCCAGTGGGAGTTCCAGATCGGCCCGGTCGACGCGCTGACCGTCTCGGACGACCTGTGGATCGCCCGCTACCTGCTGTACCGCACCGCCGAGGAGTTCGGCATCGACGCCACCCTGGACGCCAAGCCGGCCCGTGGCGACTGGAACGGCGCGGGTGCGCACACCAACTTCTCCACCAAGGCGATGCGCGAGGGCTACGACGCCATCATCACCGCCTGCGAGTCCCTCGGCGCCTCCCAGGAGAAGGTGCTGGAGCACGTCAACCAGTACGGTGACGACATCCAGTCCCGCCTGACCGGCAAGCACGAGACCGCCCCGTGGAACGTCTACAGCTACGGCGTCTCCGACCGCGGCGCCTCGGTCCGCATCCCGTGGCAGGTCGAGGTGGAGAAGAAGGGCTACATCGAGGACCGTCGCCCGAACGCCAACATCGACCCCTACGTCGTCACCCGCCTCCTGATCAACACCTGCTGCGAGGCTCTGGAGAAGGCCGGCCAGGTCTGATCCGCCCCTGAAACCCCCACACCCGCAGGCCCTCCCCCGCTCGGGGGAGGGCCTGCGGGTGTTCCGGCAGCCCTCGGCCTCGACCTCGGCGAGGTGGCCGGCGCGGTCGGCACGGCGTTGCGGCGATCTCCTCGGTCCGGTGACGGAGTCGGCCGTATCCCCGTGATGCCGGCACGAGTTGGTGCGGCTCGTGATCGCGGTCGGGGTGTCGCGGGGGATCGGCCCCGAGGATACTGATCGGGAGAGGGCGTTCCGTTGCCGGTGGCCGCCCGCGAGCCGTGGAGCCGACAGTGACCGACGCCTTCCACCCCGACCTTCCCCCGGCCGCCCGGGTGCACCACGTTCCGGCCGGGGCGCTGCACGCCGGCACCACCCA
Organism: Kitasatospora sp. NPDC058190; assembly: GCF_042883685.1. Classification (NCBI taxonomy): domain Bacteria; kingdom Bacillati; phylum Actinomycetota; class Actinomycetes; order Kitasatosporales; family Streptomycetaceae; genus Kitasatospora; species Kitasatospora sp. NPDC058190. The sequence continues at coordinate 69,442 of NZ_JBHVVI010000018.1, read as the reverse complement.
GAGTTCGGGGATGCTCCGGCTGGCGGCGATCAGCGGGCAGAGCGTCGGTGCCGAGCGGTTGTGGATGGGGCAGACGCACGTCGGGCCGGGGGTGTCCTCGGGCAACCACCATCACGGCGACTCGGAGTCGGCGATCTACGTGGTGAGCGGTCACCCCGAGTTCGTCTTCCTCGGCGAGAACGGCGAGGAGGAGCGCATCCGCACCGCTCCGGGCGACTACGTCTTCGTCCCGCCGAACATCCCCCACCGTGAGGAGAACCCGGACCCGGCCGAGGAGGCCGTGGTCGTGATCGCCCGCTCGACGCAGGAGGCGATCGTGGTGAACGTCCCGGACCTGTCCGTCCACCGGCCGCAGCGACCGTCCGCGTAGACAGGCTGCGGTAGGGCAAATCGCTGGTCAATCCCCGGTCGTCGCCGGACAATTCATGGCATGACCCAGCAGCCGCTGCTCCTCCTCGACGTGGACGGACCGCTCAATCCCTACGCCGCGCCGAACACCCGCCGTCCCGAGGGCTACGGCACCCACCGACTGCTGCCCGAGTCGTGGGTGGCGCGGAATGCGCCGACGCCGAGAGGGCGGGTGAAGCCGCTGCGGGTGTGGCTGAACCCGGCGCACGGGGCGGAGTTGCTGGCGCTGCCGTACGAGCTGGCGTGGGCGACGACCTGGATGGACGAGGCGAACACCTTCATCGGGCCGCGCATCGGGCTGCCCGAACTCCCGTACATACCCTGGACGGAGGTGTTCCGGGAGGATCCGGACGGGCTGCACTGGAAGACCAGGGAGCTGGTGGCCTGGGCGGCCGGGCGGCCGTTCGTCTGGCTGGACGACGAGCTCGGCCCGCAGGACATCGAGTGGATCGAGGCGAACCACCCGGCCCCGGCGCTGCCGCTGTGGGTCGACCCCCGGGCCGGCCTGCGGGAGCTGCACTTCGCGGCGCTGCGGGAGTGGGCGGAGGACGCGTGCTGATCGGCATCGTCGAGCGGCTGCGCCGCTACCCGGTGAAGTCACTGCTGGGGGAGGAGCTCTCGGCGGCCGAGGTGGACCGGCGGGGCCTGGCCGGGGACCGGGAGCGGGCGCTGCTCGACCTGGCGACCGGGCGGGTGGCGAGCGCCAAGCACCCGCGGCTGTGGGCGGGCCTGCTCCGGTACTCGGCGGCGGCCACGGCGGACGGCGAAGTGGCGATCACCGGCCCGGACGGGCGTGGCGCCGACGAGACGGAGCTGTCCGAGACGTTCGGCCGCAAGCTCGCCCTGATCACCGAGCGCCCGCCCGGCGCGACGGTCGAGCGGGCCGTGCCGGAGGAGGTGCTCGCGCGCGGCATCGAGGCGGAAGTGTCGTTCACCGTCAGCGAGTTGGGGCGGGCAGCGCCGGAGGGCGGCTTCTTCGACTTCGCCCCGCTGCACCTGATCACCAGCTCGACGCTGGCGGCCGTCAACGCCGAGGCCGAGCGCTACCGGCCGAACCTGGTGATCCGCGCCGAGGGCGAGGGATTCGTCGAGAACGCCTGGGTGGGGAGGGAGTTGACGATCGGCCCGACGCTGCGACTGCGGGTCGTGGTGCCCACCCCGCGCTGCGCCGTCCCGACCCTGCGGCACGGCCCGCTGCCCCGCCGCACCGGGGCGCTGCGGATTCCGGCCGAGCGGAACCGGCTGGTCCCGTTGCAGGGCATGCCGGAGCTGCCCTGCGCCGGGGTGTACGCCCAGGTGCTGGTGCCCGGCCGGATCGAGACCGGCGACGCCGTCAGGTTGACCGGCGCCGGCGTCAGGGTGAACTGAGCACCTTGTCCAGGGCGTTGAGGAAGCGGTCGGTGGTCTCCTCGTCCCGGACGGCGATCCGCAGCCAGTCCTGGCCGAGCCCGGGGAAGGTGTCCCCGCGTCGGACGGCGAAGCCGTGCTCGCGCAGCCGCTCGCGCACGGCCGTCGCGCCCGGCAGCCGGACCAGGACGAAGGAGGCGGCCGGTTCGCCGTGGATCCGCAGCGCCGGGAAGGCGGCCAGGCCCTTCACCAGGTGCGCGCGCCAGAGGGCCAGTTCCGCGGCCGCACGCTCCGCCTCGGCGAGTGCCGCCGGGCCGCTGCAGATCTCGGCGGCGGCCAGGGCCGGGGTGGAGACCGGCCAGAGCGGCTGGGCGGCACCGAGGGCGGCGATCAGCGGCGCCGGTCCGAGCACGTAGCCGATCCGCAGCCCGGCCAGGCCCCAGGTCTTGGTGAGGCTGCGCAGGACGACGACCCGGCCGGGCAGGTCCCGGACCGGGGCCAGGGACTCCCGCTCGCCCGGGACGGTGTCCATGAAGGCCTCGTCCACCACCAGGGTGCGCCCGGGGCGGGCGAGCGCGGCGACGGCCTCGGCGGGGTGCAGCACGGAGGTCGGGTTGGTCGGGTTGCCGAGGACGACCAGGTCCGCCTCCTCGGGGACGGCGGTGAGCCGGAAGCCGTCCTCGGCGGTGAGCAGCACCCGGTGCACCCGGTGCCCGGCGTCCCGCAGCGCCGCCTCCGGTTCGGTGAACTGCGGGTGCACCACGGCGATGTGGCGCGCCGTCACCACGCGGGCGAGCAGCACGAAGGCCTCCGCCGCCCCCGAGGTGAGCAGCACCTCCCCGACCGGGCGCCCGTGCCGGGCGGCCACCGCGGCGCGGGCGGCGCTCTGGTCGGGGTAGGCGGCGAGGTCGCCGAGGGTGGCGGCCAGGTGCTCGCGCAGCCAGGCCGGGGGCGTGCCGGTGCGGACGTTGACCGCGAGGTCGACCAGGTCGCGCCCGTCGGCGCGCACCTCGGCGTCGCCGTGGTGGCGCAGGTCGGGTTCGGGGGCGGTCATGCGGAGGCTCCTGACTGTTCGACGGGCAGGCCGGGCGCTCGGACAACGTCGTACGGGCCGGGCGGCACGGCGAGCCCGGTACCGTCTCCAAGGGCGACCAGCACGACGGCGTGCCCGTGGGCGGCCAGCGTGACGGCCGCCCCGGTGCGGTCGACCACCTGTCCGGTGCCGTCCGTCGCGACTCCGGCCCAGTCCAGGACCACTCCGCGGGCGTTCCGTACCGTCCCGGGCTCCGGCACCGCGACCTGCCGGGTCCCCGGCCGGAGCAGCCCGGCCACCGCCTCGACCGCCTCCGGCGTGCCCACCACCGCGGAGGCGCGCCGCAGTTCGCCCAGCGCGCCCGGCGTCACCCGGTCGTGCACCCCCGGCCGGTCGTGCGCCTGCGGCCCGAGGTCGATCAGCGCGAGCCGTCCGCGCACCGCCGCCCGGGCGATCGCCACCGTCGCCGTCGCCGACTTCCGCTTGGTGACGACGAGTTGACCGCCGGGCGCACTGGCCAGCGCGGCCGCCTCGGCGACGCTCGCGGTGCCGACGGCGGCCCCGACGGCCTCGGACGGGGTCGGCACCGGCAGTCGGGCCAGTTCCGCCGCCGGGTGTTCGTCCACCGGTACGTCGCCGAGGCAGTGCGCCGCCCAGCGCACCGCCGGATGGTCCGCCTTGCCCGTCACGGTGGCCAGCCGGGCCACCGCGGCGCGGGCCAGCCCGGCCTCCTCGAGGGTGTCCAGCAGCAGCCGCATCGCCTCGTCCGGTCCGGTGCCGCTGCCCGCGCCGATGCCGACGACCAGGGTGCGCGGGCGGACCAGCAGGTCGCCGTCGCCCGGGTCCTCCTGGTCGGTGATCCGCAGGATCGGGGCGTCCTCGGGTGCACCGGCCCGCACGGTCGGGGACGGAGCGGGCGCGGCGGGCACGTGGGGCTCGGCTCGCGGCAGGGGCGAGGTGAGCACCGGGGTGACGCCGAGCGCGGCCGCCACCTCCCGGGCCAGCTCCTCGGCGCCGTCCCCGTGGGTCAGCGGGATCACCCAGCGCCGCTCCGGGTCCACGCAGAGCAGGTCGGCGCCGCGCGGGAGGTGGACCAGACCGCCGGTCAGCAGTCCGACGACGGTGGGGAGCGAGCCGAAGGCGATCACCTGACGGTGCTGGCGGAGGGCGAAGCGCATCGCGTCCGGCGCCTGGAAGCAGTTGCCGCGCGAGGCCCAGTAGGCATGGCTGCTCTCCGGCCACAGGGCCTGCAACTCGCCGGTCAGCGGGCGGCCCGGCCCGTAGATGGCGACCAGTCCGATCACGTACCGCACTCCTTGCCGTCCCCGGCCCCACGTTGACGGGCCCCCGCGATCCCACCACGTGCGGCTGAAACGGGTCAATCGCGGCGTGTGTGAGATCCGACGCGGACTCCGTTGCTTCGTACGGGGACCGCGTCGCAGCTGTTCGCCTGTTCTTCACTTCTCTTGTGCGGTACACGACATGCCGCGATCCTACTGTTCTCGGCGCTCCCGCCCCGGAAGCCCCGACACACGGAGGACCCCATGGCCTTCGCACGACTCCGCACCCCCGGCACCCCCACCGCCGGCCCGCGCCCCGCCCGTCGTCGCAAGCTCCGTCCGCTCACCGCCCTCGCCACCGGCCTCGGCCTGGTCGCCGGCTCGCTCGGCCTGTGGGCCGCGGGCGGCAGCGCGGCCGCCGACACCGCCGCCGGCCTGCCGTCGCCCGACCACGTGGTCGTCGTCATGCTGGAGAACCACGCGTACTCGCAGGTCATCGGCAGCTCGAAGGCGCCGTACATCAACGGCACCCTGGCGGCCGGCGGCGCGACGCTGACCCAGTCGTACGCGCTCACCCACCCCAGCCAGCCCAACTACTACATGCTGTTCTCCGGCAGTGCCCAGGGCGTCGTCGACGACAGCTGCGTGGACGTCGGCGCGCTGCAGGAGCCGAACCTGGCCTCCGAGCTGCTCGCCGCCAACCAGACCTGGGCCAGCTACAACGAGGGCCTGCCCGCCCCCGGTGCCACCGACTGCAGCAGCGGCAACTACGCCCAGAAGCACAACCCGTGGTTCGGCTTCGGCAACGTGCCCACCTCCACCGCCTACGGCATGGACGCGTTCCCGACCGACTTCACCACCCTGCCCAAGGTCTCCTTCGTCATCCCGGACCTGTGCGACGACATGCACGACTGTTCGGTGGGCACCGGCGACTCCTGGCTGCAGACCAACCTCGACGCGTACGCCCAGTGGGCCAAGAGCAACAACAGCCTGCTGGTGGTGACCTTCGACGAGGACAACCGACTGGCCGGCAACCGCATCCCGACCCTGGTCTACGGCGCCCACGTCGCCCCGGGCAGCTCCACCGCCACCACCTACAACCACTACGACGTGCTGCACACCCTGGAGGACCTGGCCGGGGTCAACGCCCACGCCGGCAACTCCGCCGGTGCCGCGGACATCGCGGGCATCTGGAACTGACGCCCGTGTACGTCGCGGACTCCCGCAGCTCCAAGGCCCCCGTCGCACCGGCCACCGGCCCGGTGCGGCGGGGCGCCGCCCTGCGCGCCGTGCCGGGGGCGGTCCTCGCCCTCGGCGCCGTCAGCATGGTCACCGACATCTCCTCCGAGATGGTCAGTGCCGTCCTGCCGCTCTACCTGCTCACCGGACTCGGCCTCTCCCCGCTCGGCTTCGGGCTGCTCGACGGCATCCAGAACGGTTTCAGCGCCCTCGTGCGCCTCGTCGGCGGCCACCTCGCCGACCGCCGCGGCCGCGACGGGGCCGCCCGTCACAAGGCCGTCGCGGCCGTCGGCTACGGGCTGTCCGCGCTGTGCCGGCCGCTGCTGCTGTTCGTCCACACCGTGCCGCTGATCGGCGCCGTCATCGCCGTGGACCGCACCGGCAAGGGCCTGCGCACCGCGCCGCGGGACGCGATGATCTCGCTCGCCACCGAACCCGCCCACCGCGGACGGGCGTTCGGCGTGCACCGGGCGATGGACACGGCCGGCGCCCTGCTCGGCCCGCTCACCGCCTTCCTGGTGCTGCGCCTCGTGGGCGGCCCGCTGCTCGCCGACGGCGGCGAACGGCACGGCTACGACGCGGTGTTCACGGTCAGCTCCTGCGTCGCCGCGCTGGGCGTGCTGATCCTGCTGCTGTTCGTGCCGAACCGGCAGCAAGGTGACGCACCGTCGATGTCGGCCCCCTCGCTGCGGGACAGCCTCACCCTGCTGCGCCTGCCCGGGCTGCGCCGGCTCACCCTGTGCGCCGTGCTGCTCGGGCTCACCACCGTCAGCGACTCCTTCCTCTACCTGCTGATCCAGCGCCGACTCGGCCTGTCCGTCAGCCTGTTCCCGCTGCTGCCGCTCGGCACCGCCGCCGCCTTCCTGCTGCTGGCCGTCCCGTTCGGCTCGCTCGCCGACCGGATCGGCCGCCGCCGGCTCTTCCTGCTCGGGCACGGGGTGCTGCTGCTCGCGTACGGGCTGCTGCTGTCGCCGCTGCGCGGGCTGCCCGCGGTGATCTGCGTGCTGGTGCTGCACGGCTCCTTCTACGCCGCCACCGACGGGGTGCTCGCCGCCGCCGCGGCCGACACGGTGCCCGCCGAACAGCGCGGCGCCGGACTGGCCCTGGTCGGCACCGGGCAGGCGCTCGCCCGGTTCGCCTGCTCGCTGCTGTTCGGCGCGCTGTGGAGCGTGGTGGGCGGTGCGACCGCCCTGGCCTGGTCGGCCGGGGCGCTGGCGCTGTGCGTGGGTGGCGCCGCGGTGGTGCTGCGTACGTCCGAACCCGTTGCCGCCGAGGAGACCGCGTGAACGAGGAGAGCGTGTGAACCTGCAGAACCGCACCAGAGTGATCGTGCTGCTGGTCGCCGTCCTGGTGCTCGGCGCGGTCGGCACCGGAGCCGTGCTCTACGCGGCCGACCGCACCGCCGAGCGCGACCGCACCCAGGCCGGCGGACCGGTCGTCAACCCGGGGAAGGTGTCCCTGCACGCGCCCGGCAGCGGGCGTCAGTTGCTGTTCCGCAGTATGGCCTGGGGCCCGCACCGGGACGAGATCACCACCGTCCCCGCCGACCGGCCGGACGGCCCCCGCACCGCCTCCGGCGTCCAGTGCCTGCGCTTCCACGCCGCCGCAGGCACCGGCATCTGCCTGCAGGCCCAGCACGGCGCGCTGGAGGACACCTACCGGGCCGTCGTCCTGGACGACCACCTGCACGAGCTGCGCTCCTTCCCCGCGGCCGGGATCCCCACCCGCTCCCGGGTCTCGCCGTCCGGGCACCTCGCCGCCTGGACGGTCTTCGTCAGCGGCGACTCCTACGCGGGCACCAACTTCTCCACCCGCAGTTCGATCGTGGACGTGCGGGACTGGAACCTGCGGGAGAACCTGGAGGACTTCACCGTCATCAAGGACGGCCACCCGTACCAGGCGCACGACATCAACATCTGGGGCGTCACCTTCGCGGACGACAACACCTTCTACGCCACCGTGGCCACCGGCGGGCAGACCCACCTCGCCCGCGGCGACCTCGCCGCCCGCACCCTCACCACCCTGCACGACAACGTCGAGTGCCCCTCGCTCTCCCCGGACGGCACCCGCATCGCGTACAAGAAGCGCGTCCCCGGCCTGCCCGCCGACTCCCCGTGGCGGCTCTACGTCCTCGACCTGGGCACGATGACCGAGACCGCCACCGCCGAGCAGCGCAACATCGACGACCAGGCGCTCTGGTCCGACAACGGCACCCTGCTCTACGCCCTGCCCGGGGACTACGGCGCCGACCTGTGGACCGTCCCGGCGGACGGCTCCGGCAGCGCCCGGCTGGTCACCAAGGCCGCGGTCGCCCCCGCCTACCTGGGCTGAGGAACTCTGGGCTACGGTCCCACGTCGAGCAGAGTGTGACGTCCTGGTCGAATGTTCCGATCGGACGTCCTGATCGAGGGGGAGCGAGAAAGCGTGGACGGCATCCCACCCGAGCGGATGGTGACCGACTCCTGGCCCGCCCTGCACGGCCGCCCGGTCCTGCGGCGCACCGTCGCCGTCGGACTGGTGCTCGGCGTGTCCGTCGCCGCCGCCCTCGTGGTGCGCGGCGTCAACGCGCTCACCGTCGGGCAGGTCGGCCGGGAGACCGACCGCGACCGCGCCGAGCGCCTGGCCGGCCTCCACCCCTCCCAGCACCCGGGCGCGGGGCGGTACTACGTGCCGGTCAGCACGGTCTACACCCGGACGTCGGACGGCGCGCCGGTCGCGTACCTGCACTACCGGCTCGGGGGCGGCAAGGACCCGGGGCTGGGCGACTTCCTGCGGGCGTACGACCTCCCGGCGCCCGGGCCGGCCGCTCCGCTGCCGCCGGACCTGGCGGCGGCGCTGGGCGGGGACGAGCCGGCGGAGGCGCCGGAGCTGCCGGAGTCACCGGAGTCACCGGAGTCACCGGAGTCGCCGGAGTCACCGGAGTCGCCGGAGGAGGAGCCTTCGGCGTCCCCTTCCGCGGCTCCGTCGGTGGTCGCGTCCCCGTCCGAGACCACCTCCGCCCCGATCGCCATCGCGGCGCAGCCGCCGGACGGCGGCTCCGCCGACGCGAGTGCCGACGCCGACGCCGACGCGGACGACGCGTCCGATGAACCCTCCGAGCCCTCCACACCCTCTGAACCCTCGGCCGAGCCGGACGCCAAGGTCGGGGCCGGGGAGGGCGGCCCCTCCCCGACCCCGGCCCCGCCGTCCACGCCCACCTGGACGGCTACCCGGACCCCCGGTTGGACCCCGTCCGCCGTCCCCGTCCACCCGGCCGGCGTCCGCCGGATCTACGTCGCCACCATCCCCGGCGGCCTGCCGGGCTCCGCCGACATCTACGTCCGCGCCACCGGCTGAGCCGCCCCGCGCCCCATGCCTCAGCCCCGCCGGTCGCGTGACCGGCGGGGCTGAGGGGCGGGGCCGTCAGCGGGCGCCTGCCACCTGGGGCGCTGCCGCCCGGGCCGCGGGCACCGAGTCGGGCGCCCGGCCCGCCGTGGCGGCCCGTCGGGCCGGGGACTGGCCGACGAGCATGGCGCCGAGCGCCAGCACCAGGCCCAGGACCTGCCACGGGGTGAGGGTCTGGCCGAGGACGACCAGGCCGCCGACCGTCGCCACCACCGGGTTGATCAGCCCCAGGAAGGAGGCCGGCCCGGCGCCCAGGCGCTCGATGCCGCGGAACCACAGCACGTACCCGAGCGCGGTGCTGAACAGCCCCAGGTAGGCGAAGCCCGCCAGGTTGGAGGCGCTCAGGGCCGGCGGCGCGCCCTCGACCAGTGCCGCGAGCGGGACCAGGAAGACCGATCCGGCGAGGAGCTGCCAGGCGGTGAGGTCGACCATGGTGGCGCCCTCCGGGCGGCCCCAGCGCCGGGTGAGGACGGTGCCCATGGCCATCAGCGCGACACCCGCGACCATCGCGGCGATCCCGAGGCCGTCCAGCTCCGCCCCGCTCTTGAGCACCAGCAGCGCCACCCCGCCGACTCCGGCCAGCCCGGCGAGCAGCGCCCGGCGCCCGGGCCGTACCCGGAGCACGCCGATCGAGAACCCGGCGACCAGCAGCGGCTGGATCGCCCCGATGGTGGCCGCGACCCCGCCGGGCAGCCGGTACGCGCCGACGAACATCAGCGGGAAGAACAGCCCGATGTTGAGCATCCCGAGCACCGCCGCGCGGCCCCACCAGCGCCCCTTGGGCAGTTTGCGGCCGATCAGCAGCAGGAGCAGCCCGGCCGGCAGCGCCCGCAGGGCGGCGAGCAGCAGTGGGCGGCCTTCGGGGAGCAGCTGGGTGGTGACCAGGTAGGTGGTGCCCCAGGCGGCCGGGGCGAGTGCGGCGGTGGCGGCGATCGTGGCGCGCTTGCGGTCCATGGCGTCCCCCTCAACGTTGACTATCTGAACGTTGAGATATTTCTACGCCCGGAGATCGGTGAACGTCAAGTATGTGAATGTTAAGATAACTGCGACAGCGACCGGCCGCAGAGAGGCGGAGCACCATGCAGCAGCGCGACACCGTCGACGACATCGCCGAGCAGTGGAGGAGGGTCGACCCCGGCCTGGACCTGGAGGCCATGGCCCTGATCGGCCGACTCCGGCGGCTGAACGTCCGGGTCGACAACGCCCTGCGCGAGTACTTCGCCAGCTGCGGCCTGGACTCCTCCGAGTTCGACGTCCTGGCCACCCTTCGCCGCTCCGGCGAGCCCTACGAGCTCAACGCCCGCGCCCTGCTCAAGTCCGCCATGGTCACCTCCGGCGCCATCACCAACCGCGTCGACAAGCTCTCCGCCAAGGGCCTGGTCGAACGCAAGCCCTGCCCGGGCGACCGCCGCGCCGTCCTGGTCCGCCTCACCCCGGCCGGCAAGGAGCTCATCGACGCCACCCTGCCCGGCCACCTCCGGAACGAGGAACGCATCCTCACCGCCCTCGACGCCGACGAGCGCGCCCAGCTCGACACCCTGCTGCGCAAGCTCCTCGCCGCCCACGGCGACACCGAACCCCTCCTCGACTGAGCCGCCGTCGGTGCCCCCTGCCGTCGCGTTCCCCGCCCGGCGGGCGATGGTCCCCACCCTGGTGCACGGCGTGCGTCCGTAGCGGTGCGGTAGTTCGCGTGTCCACTACCCGCCCGGCCGCGTTATCCCATCGGGACGCCGTACCGGAGGAGAAGCCCGATGAAGCGCAAGACCCCCAGGGACATCGCCGTCGACGACCAGTTGCGGGCGGCCGGCGCCGAGGGCGCCCAGTGGCTCGCCGCCGCCGGGTGGGGTCCGCCGGTGAAGGTGCCGCTGCAGAACGCGGCCAGGTGGCAGCGGGAGACCCGGGACCGGATGCTGGCGGCGCAGCAGGACGAGTCCTGCACCTGGTGCGACCACCTGTTGCACGGCGGCCCGCAGCCTGTCGTCGTGCACGCCGAGCATCCGACCCACCTGGTCTGCCGTGCCTGCTCCGTGGCCGCCCGCCCCCACCGTCCGTGCCTGGACTGCGGGAAGCCGGCCGATTCGAAGTCGCCGCTGGACGGCCGCGAGGACGTCTGCATGGGCACGGTGGCGATCTACACCCGCCTCCGCTGCGCCGCCTGCTTCCGCGCCAACCCGCTCAACGGGACTTTCGGCAGTGGCGCGTCCTGAGGCTGCCTTCGCCGGGGTCGGGCATCTCTCGGCCGACGAACCGGCGGAGTTGGTCGCCGACCTCGGCGGAGCGGCGACGCGCGCTGAGCCGCGCCGCGTGCTCGTCGACGGCGCGCCGCCGCGGGGGTGCGGCGGATCCCGGGTCGGCGGCGGAACTCGGCAGGCCGCTCCCCGGCGATGACTACGGCGAGGTGGTCGGGCCGTGAGCCCGAGGAGGTCAGAGCTGTGCGATGAGTGCGTAGCGCTCGTCGTTGACCGGGCCACCCCACAGGGCGGCCTCCCCGCTGAGCGGCTCGACGCGCACGTCCGCCGCCAACGGGCTTACCGCCCCCGCGAGTTCCTCCGACCCGACCCCGCCGTCCCACGGCAGGTGCTCCGCGCCGGCGACGTACGGCGCCGTCTGCTCGCCCGCCTCGCGCCACCGCCCCTCGACCAGCACCAGCCGCCCGCCGGGCCGCAGCAGTGCCACCCAGGAGCGCAGGGCCTGCTCGGGGTCGGGGAGCGTCCAGATCAGATGGCGGCAGAGCAGCACGTCGAAACTGCCGGCCCGGAACGGGGGCGCGGCCGCGTCACCCACCAGGAACCGCCCCGCCATCCGGGCCGCCGCGAGCTTCGCCTTGGCCTGCTCCACCATCCGCGGCGCCAGATCCACCCCGGTCACCCGATGCCCGTCCGCCGCGACCAGCTCAGCCAACGAGCCCGTCCCGCACCCGACATCAAGCACATCCGAAGGATCCGACGGCAACCACCCCCGGACCCGCCGCGCCCACGCCTCCCGCGTCGGCGCCGACCGCAACCCGTGATCCGGCTCCTCGTCGAAACCCGACGAAGCCGCGTTCCAGTAATCGGCGATGGCCCGGCTGGAGTCACTCATGCCGGCCATCGTCGCAACCGGCACTGACATGGGCCCGGTTCAGTCCGGTGGGGGAGCGGCCACCCCGAACTCCCGGCAGATGGCGCCGAGCGCCTCCGCCGGTCTGTTCCTAGCCCCCGATGGCGAACGGGATGCCGTGCCGATCACCGGACAGTGACCGGCGGATCGCGTTGACCAGTCGCACCTGTGCTCCGGCGGGTGCCTGCCGGGCCTGTTCGAACTCGTCCGGGTGGAGCGGGGTGGTCAGCGGGTCCCGGGTGCGTGCCACCTGGTCGAGGAAGGTGTTGACGGCGTGGCCGAACCTGTCGATCTCGGCGGCGACTTCGGCGGGGGCGATCAGGCTTGCGCGCATCAGGGCCGCGCTCCACTCGCCCCAGTCGTAGTCCCAGCCGCGCCGATCGCCGTGGGCGCGCCGGAGTTCCATGGTGAACCTGGCGTAGTGCCCGAGCAGTTCCTGATAGGCGGCGAGCTGCTGGTCGCGTGACCACTGGCGGTCCTGGGCGCGGCGCGTGACGATGCCGCCGACCAGGACGCCCGCGCTCGCGGAGAGTGCACCGGCTGCCGTCGTCACCAGAACGTCCAGCACTGTGCCTCCCGGAGCGCGTCCGCCAGTAGCACCCCAGGGTAGGCGTCACGCCTCGCCGCGTCCGGCGGCTTTCTCACGCCCCGTCGCCCAGCAGCGGCGGTTGCCAGCCGAACGTGGCTGCGGAGCGGCTCAGCAGGACGCGGGTGGGGAGGAGGCCGGCGAGGGTGAGGGCGGTGTCGCGGAGCAGGGTGGTGGTGGGGGTGCGGAGGGCGACGAGGGCGCCGATGCGGCGGGAGGCGGTCACGACGGCGGTGGTGCGGGGGAGGCGGGTCGCGGTGTAGGCGGGCAGCGGGGAGGCGAGGTCGCCGGAGGGGGCGAGGAGGGAGGCGAGGACGACGGCGTCCTCGATCGCCTGGCAGGCGCCCTGGCCCAGGAAGGGGCACATGGCGTGGGCGGCGTCGCCGAGGAGGGCGACCCGACCGTGGTGGTAGGCGGGCAGGGGGTCGGCGAGTTCCCAGACGTCGTGGCGGAGCACCCGGTCGGGCTCGGCGAGGGCGAGCAGGTGGGGGACGGGCGCGCACCAGTCGCCGAACAGCCGTTGGAGTTCGACGTGTTCGCTGGTGGCGCGGGTGCCGGCCGGGGCGAGGGCCGCGCCGTAGAGGTAGACCCGGCCGTCGGCGAGCGGGACGATGCCGGCGAGGCTGCCGCGGCCCCAGATCTCACCGGCGGCGGCCGGCTGGCGGCCCGGGGAGACGATGGTGCGCCAGGTGGTGAAGCCGCTGTAGCGCGGGCCGGGGTGCTGGGGGAAGAGCTGGGACCGGGTGGCGGAGCGGATGCCGTCGGCGGCGACGACCAGGCCGGCGGGCTGCTCCCCGTCGGTGGTGCGGACGACGGCGGGCTCGTCGGTGTTGCCGGGGGTGACCAGGGTGGCGGGGGAGCCGGTGCGGACGGTGCCCTCCGGCAGGGCGTCGACCAGGGCGGCGATGACGTCGGCGCGGGCGACGGCGGCGATCGGGTCGCCGAACCGGGCCTCGACGGCGGCGGTGCTGGTGCGGGCGAGCCAGCGGCCGGAGGGGTGGCGTACGCCGATGGCGGGGTGCGGGGTGGCGAGGGCGCGCAGTCGGGGGCCGACGCCGAGCCGGTCGAGGGCGCGCAGGGCGTTGGGGGCGAGGGCGAGGCCGGCGCCGACGGGTTCCAGGGAGGCGGCGCGTTCATGGACGGTGACGGGGACGCCCTGCCGGTGGAGGGCGAGGGCGGCGGCGAGGCCGCCGATGCCGCCGCCGATGACGATCGCCTGGTGCATGCCCATGGTGGGCTCCTCTCCTTGCACTACAGATGTAGTGCCCAATGCTCAGCACCGTACTACACGTGTAGTGGGGCGTAAACTACGGCTGTAGTGAGTTGGGGGAGTCGGAACGGAAAGGCCATGATCGGACCCATGACACCCCCGCGCCCGACCCTGATCGCCGACGCCGCCATCGACCTGATCGCCGACGCCGGCCTGCGCGGGCTCACCCACCGTGCCGTGGACGACGCGTCCGGCCTGCCCGCCGGCTCGACCTCCAACCTCGCCCGCACCAGGGCCGCCCTGCTGGAACTCGTGCTCACCCGGATCGTCGAGCGGGAGACCGCCGACTACCCGGTCTTCACCGAGGGGGAGGGGTTCGCGCCCTCCACGACGGCGCGCGAGCTGCTGGTGGAGGTCGGCGCCGACATGCTGTACCGGGCGCTCACCACCGGGCGCAGGCTCACCCTGGCCCGCCTGGAACTCGCCCTGGAAGCCGCCCGCAGGCCCGAACTGCGCGCCGTCTACGACCGTCTGGGCGCGGGCTTCGCCGACCTCGCCGCCGCCCTGCTCGCCCGCTCCGGCTCCGCCGACCCGACGGCCGACGCCCGCCGACTGATCCGCTGGTGCGACGGCGTGCTGTTCAACTCGACGGCCGGTAGCGGCCATTGGTACGTGCCGACCCCGGGCGAGCTGCGCGACGAGGTGGCGGGCTACCTCGCCGCGCTGCTGGACGGGGAGGGCTAGCGACCGGGCGCGCCCCCTATACTCCGTGTGCTCGATCAGCCAGGGGGAATCATGTTGAGCACGTTGGACGTGACCGTACTGATCATGATCGGCGCGGCGCTGCTGCTGCGGTTGGCGACACTGCCGGTGCTGGTGCGCGCCCAAACGGCGACGCGCCGACGGGCGTTGGCGGCCACGGGCGCGGACGCGACCGCGGGTGCGCCGGGCGGCGTCGGCGCGACCATCGGCGAGCTGGCGGTGGGCCTGGCGGGCGCGGCGGGGTTGGTGGCCTTCCTGGCCGCCGACGTCCTGGGCAGTTTCATGAGCAGTTTGATCTCCAAGGGGCTGGGGCAGCCGTTCAGCCTCAACAACGTGAGGTACCTGGCCTTCCCGACACACACGCCTCTCCACGTGGCGCGGACCTGGTACATCGTCACCTTCGTCACGTGCCTGCTGCTCTGGCTGCTGTTCTGCTACCTGACCCAGCGCAATCTGCTGACCACCGGCCTGCCCCGGCAGGCGTGGTCGTCCGGCGGGACCCGGGCCCGGGTCATCGGCCTGCTCGTCGTCCGTGCGGCGCTCGGGGTGTTCCTCCTGCCGGTCGGCCTTCTCCCCGCCGCGACGGTCTACCAGCTCGTCGCCGTCCTGGTGAGCCGCAGGCCCAGGCCGGTGGGCGCGGACGGGGCGGACGTCCAGGCGGCCGAGGCGGCCAGGGCCCTGCAGGCCTCGCAGAACCCGTTCGCGCCCACTGTCCTGCCACAGGCGCCGTACGTCCCGACGCAGTTCGCGCAGCCCGTCCCGCCGACCCCGCCCGTCCCGCCGACCCCGCCCGTCCTGCCGACCCCGTCCATCGGCCAGCCGCTCAGCCCGCACGACGCCCGCACGATCGGCGGCTACCAACTCCTCGGCCGGATCGGCTCCGGCGGCATGGGCACGGTCTATCTCGCCCAGCGCCAGGGCTCCGCGACCCAGGTCGCCCTGAAGACCATCAACCTCGAACTCCTCAACGATGCCGAGCTGTTGCGCCGCTTCCAGCGCGAGTCCGAGGTGTTGGCCATGGTCCCCGGCGCCTACACCGCCCGGGTGCTCGACGCGGGCGTGGACGCCGGGCGCCCGTACCTGGCCATGGAGTTGCTGGACGGCCGCCCGCTGGACGTCCACCTGCGGGAGCAGGGCCCGATCCGCTCCGCCGAGGCACTGCGCGCCCTCGCGCTGGCGCTGGCCGTGGCGCTGTCCGGGGTGCACCGGCTCGGGCTGGTCCACCGGGATCTCAAGCCCGCCAACATCATGCTGACCACGGCCGGCCCGCGCCTGCTGGACTTCGGTATCGCGGCGATCGTGGACGGCACCCGGCTCACCGCCACCGGCGGCGGGCCGGGCACCCTGACGTACATGGCGCCCGAGCAGTTCGGCGAGGAGCGGGTCGGCACGCCCGCCGACGTGTGGGCCTGGGCGTGCTGCGTGGTGTGCGCGGTGCACGGCGCCAGCCCGTTCGCGGCGACCAGCACCGGCGCGGTGATCCGGCGGATCGTGGACACCGGGCCCGAACCGGCCGCGCTGGCGGCGGTCCAGGCCCTCGACCCGGGCCTCGCCGCCGTCGTCACCCGCGCGCTGGCCATCGACCCGGCACAGCGCCCGGCGGACGGTACCGCCCTGCTGGCGGCGCTCGCGGCGGCCCAGCCGACGGCGCCGGACCCGGCCGGCGTCCACGACCAGATCACCCGGGGCTGGCAGACACTCGCGTTGTAGCCCCGGCCCGCCGGCTCCCTACGCCTGACCCGCGACCGTCACCTCGGGCTCGTTCCGCACCGGGAAGTTGACCGAGTTGGCGATGAAGCAGGCCCGGTGCGCCTGCGCATGCAGGGCGAGCGCCTTCTCCGCCATACCCGCCTCGGCGACCTCGAGCCGCGGGTGCAGCACCACCGAGGTGAAGTGCCCGCCCTCCGGCGTCACCGCCATGGTGCCCACCGGCCGGTCGAGGTACGAGGTCACCACGACCCCGTTCACCGCGCACAGGTGCAGGTACGAGAGCAGGTGGCACTGGGAGAGCGAGGCGAGCAGCAGCTGCTCCGGGTTCCAGCGGGCCGGGTCGCCGCGGAAGACGGGGTCGGCGGAGCCGGGGACCGTCGGCAGGCCCTCGGCGGACACCTCGACGTCGCGGGAGTAGGAGCGGTAGTCGCTGGTGCCGGTGCCCCGGTTGCCGGTCCAGCTGATCTCGGCGGTGTACTCGTGCTGCCTGGCCATGCGCGTGCCTCCGTACGGATGAGTCTGGCGTCGGACAGTCAACCGCAGTTCGCCATCCGCGCGAGGACCGATTCGGCACAATCGCCCGGCGAGGCTTGCGAGGTGTCCACGACCAGGTCGTACGCGACGCCCTCGTGCACCGCCGAGGCCTGCGCGGCGGCCATCCCGGCGACCCGGTCGCCGCGTGCGGCCTCCCGGGCGGCGGCCACCTCGGGGGCGCAGCGCACGCCGACCCAGAGCACGTCCAGCCCCTCCAGCGCGCTCCGCCAGCGCTGCTGCGAGGCGGCCCCGCCGAGGAACACCTCGTCCACCAGGACCCGCGCCCCGGCGCGGGCCATCGCCGCCACGCCGACCGACCAGGCGGCGTCCAACCGGGCGAAGACCGGCCCGACCTCCACCGTGCCGTCCCCGTCCGTGACACCACCGATGCCGTCGCCGCCGGTCAGCAGCCGGGACGGCAGTGCGGCCACCAGGGTGTCCGTGCCCAGGTGCAGCCAGGGCTCCGGCAGCAGTTCCTGCAGGGCGCGGGCGAGGCTCGACTTGCCGGAGCTGGAGCCGCCGTTGAGGACGATCACATGCATGCGCGCATCCTAGGAGCGGAAACCTCAGGCGGTCACCGCATTAAGCGGACCCCTCAGGCCGTCGCCGCATTGAACGCCGCCGCCGCGGCCGCGAACGAGGCGGCCAGCCCGGGCGCCCCGGCCCAGTGCAGGTGCAGGTACGAGGCGTGCACGTTCCCGGCGGCGAAGCCCTCCGTGCGCGGCCCGGTCGGCAGCCGCCAACCCCAGGCGGGGAGTTCGCCCGCGCCCGGCTCGCAGACCGTCCGGTGGAACTCGTGCCCGCGCAGCCGGGTGCCGGCCGCGGCGAGCGGGGAGTCGTGCAGGGCGACGGCCTCGCGGTAGCCGAGGGTGAGGCGTTCGGTCATCCGGGCGGCGGTGTCCAGTACCCCGCACATCGGAAGCCCGTCCAACTCCCGCCCCAGGTAGAGCAGTCCGGCGCACTCGGCGGCGACCGGCCCGCCCGAGGCGGCGAACTCCGCTATGGCCCGCCGCAGTTCGGCGTTCCCGCTCAACTCCCGTACGTACAGCTCGGGGAAGCCGCCGCCGATGACCAGCCCGGCCGTCCCTTCCGGCAGCGCCGAGGCGTGCAGCGGGTCGAACGGGACGACCTCCGCGCCCGCCGCGCCGAGCAGTTCGGCGTTCTCGGCGTACGAGAAGGAGAACGCGGCGCCGCCCGCCACCGCGATCCGCGGCCGCCCGGCCACCGGTGTGACCTCGGCCGACGGGTCCCACGGCTCGGCGTCCAACTCCGGTGCCGTCCGGGCGAGTTCCAGCAGGGCGTCCAGGTCGACCGAGGAGGCGACCAGCTCGCCCATGTCCGCGACGGCCTTCAGCGCCTCCGCCGAGCGCTCGACCGCCGGGATCAGCCCCAGGTGCCGGGACGGCGTGGCGACCGCCGCCGAGCGGCGCAGCGCGCCCAGCACCGGCACGCCGGAGCCCTCCTCCAGGGCCTCGCGCAGGAGCTGCTCGTGCCGGTCGGAGGCGACCCGGTTGAGGATCACCCCGGCGAGGCGCACCTGCGGGTCCCACGAGGCGAAGCCGTGCACCAGCGCGGCCACCGACCGGGACTGCGAGGAGCCGTCCACCACCAGCACCACGGGTGCCCGCAGCAGCTTGGCGACGTGCGCCGTGGACGCCAGCTCCCCGCGCCCGGAGGCCCCGTCGAACAGGCCCATGACCCCCTCGACCACCGCGACGTCCGCCCCGGCCGCGCCGTGCAGGAACAGCGGCGCGATCCGCTCCGGCCCGCACATGAAGGCGTCCAGGTTGCGGCCCGGGCGCCCGGCGGCGAGCGCGTGGTAGCCCGGGTCGATGTAGTCGGGGCCGACCTTGTGCGGGGACACCGCCAGCCCGCGCGCGGCGAGCGCCGCGATCAGGCCGGTGGCGACGGTGGTCTTGCCGGCGCCGGAGGAGGGCGCGGCGACGACGAGGCGGGGGATGTTCACGGGCGCAGGCTCACCACTCGATACCGCGCTGGCCCTTGCGGCCGGCGTCCATGGGGTGCTTGACCTTGGTCATCTCGGTGACCAGGTCGGCGAAGTCGGTCAGCGCCTCGGGCGCGTACCGGCCGGTGATGACGACGTGCTGGCTGCCGGGTCGGTCCTCGAGCACCGACACCACCTCGTCCGGGTCGATCCACCCCCAGTGCATCGGGTAGGTGAACTCGTCCAGCACGTAGAAGCGGTAGGTCTCGGCGGCGAGGTCGCGCTTGACCTGCTCCCAGCCCTCCTTCGCCGCCTCCTCGCTGGACATCTCCTGCTCGGCGGAGCGCTGGATCCACGACCAGCCGGAGCCCATCTTGTGCCAGTCGACGGTGCCGCCCTCGCCGGAGGCGCCGAGGACGCGCAGCGCGTTCTCCTCGCCGACCTTCCACTTGGCGGACTTCACGAACTGGAACACCCCGACCGACCAGCCCTGGTTCCAGGCACGCAGTGCCATGCCGAACGCGGCCGTGGACTTGCCCTTGCCGGGGCCGGTGTGCACGGCGGTGATCGGCTGCGTACGGCGCTGGCGAGTCGTCAGGCCGTCGTCGGGAACGCTCTCGGGGACACCCTTGGGCATGTCGGCTCAGGCCGCCTTTCGCATCGCAGTGGTGGAACGGTTCACGGAACGGCTCACGGAAGGGCTCGCCGAACGGTTCTCGCGGACCAGCGAGGCCACGCCCTCGGCGCGCAGTTCGTCCAGACTGACGGCGCTGCCGCCGAGCAGCCCGGCCAGGGTGCGGGCCAGGCCCAGGCGGACCGGCCCGGACTCGCAGTCCAGCACCACGCTCGCGGTGCCCTGTGCCGCGAACAGTGCGGCCGCGCGCTGCGACTGCGCGAGCGCGTCCCGCCCGCCGGTGGCCCGGCCGTCGGTCACCACGACCAGCAGCGGGCGCCGGTTCGGATCGCGCAGCCGCTCCACCCGCAGCACCTCGTGCGCGCGCAGCAGGCCCGCCGCCAGCGGGGTCCGCCCGCCGGTGGGCAGCGACTCCAGCCGGGCCGCGCCGACCTCGACCGAGGAGGTGGGCGGCAGCGCCAGCTCGGCGCCCGCGCCCCGGAAGGTGATCATGCCGATCTTGTCGCGGCGCTGGTAGGCGTCCATCAGCAGCGACAGCACCGCGCCCTTGACGGCGGTCATCCGCTGCCGGGCGGCCATCGAGCCGGAGGCGTCCACCACGAACAGCACCAGGTTGGACTCCCGTCCCTGGCGCACCTGTTCGCGGAAGTCGTCCTTGTGCAGCACCAGCGCCCGGCCGTCCCGCCCGCGCGCCACCTGGTGCGGCGCGGCGGCCTGCAGGGTCGCGGTCAGGTGCAGCCGGCTCAGCGGGCCCTGCGGCCGCCGGGCGCGGATGGTGTGCCCGCCGGAGGTCTCGGCGGGGGAGCGGCGGCCCTGCGCGCCGTGGCCGGTGCCCCGCACGGTGAACAGCCGGGTCCGGTACGGTTCGCCGGCCGCGACCGGCGTCGACTCCCGCGCGGGGGCGGGGTGTTGGGCCGGGACGGGCGGCTGCGCGGGCGCCTCGGCGTCCTCGGGGGCGGACGCCTCCGGGGTGCCGCCGTCGGACGGCTCGGGCGCGCCGCCGCCGTCGGGCCCACCGCCGTCGGGGCCGCCGTCCGGGCCGCCCCCGTCCGGACCCGGGCCGTCGCCTTCGGGCTCCGGGCCGTCACCCTCCGGCTCCGGGCCGTCACCCTCCGGCTCCGGATCCTCCGGCTGGGCGTGCTCCTCCAGCGTCCGGTCCAACTGCTCCTCGTCCAGCCCCGGAGCGTCGAAGGGGTTGCGGCGGCGCCGGTGCGGCAGGGCCAGCTGGGCGGCCTTGCGGACGTCCTCCTCCAGCACCTCGGTGCGCCCCGCCCAGGCGGCCAGCGCGACCGCCGTGCGGGCCATCACGATGTCCGCGCGCAGCCCGTCCACCTCGAACGCCGCGCACACGGCGGTGATCTGACGCAGCGCCACATCCGTCAGCTCGACCTTGGGCAGCAACTCCCGGGCGGCGGTGATGTGTGCGGCGAGCTCCCGCTCCTCGGCCGCGAACCGGGCCGCGAAGCCGGCCGGGTCCGCGTCGTACGCGAGCCGGCGCCGGACCACCTCGGCGCGCTCGGCCGGGTCCCGGGTGGCGGCGATCTCGACGGTCAGGCCGAAGCGGTCGAGCAGCTGCGGCCGCAGCTCGCCCTCCTCCGGGTTCATCGTGCCGACCAGCAGGAAGCGCGCCGCGTGCCGCACCGACACGCCCTCGCGCTCCACGTACGAGCGGCCCATCGCGGCGGCGTCGAGCAGCAGGTCCACCACGTGGTCCTGGAGCAGGTTCACCTCGTCGATGTAGAGCACGCCGCGGTGCGCCTTGGCGAGCAGCCCGGGCTCGTACGCCTTGACGCCCTCGGCGAGCGCGCGCTCCAGGTCGAGCGAGCCGACGATCCGGTCCTCGGCCACGCCGACCGGCAACTCGACCAGCTGGGACGGGCGTTCGTGACTCGCGAGGGAGGTGTGCGGCCCGTCCGGGCACTGCGGGTCCGGCGCGGCCGGGTCGCAGGCGAAGCGGCAGCCGTCCACGGCGGCGATGGAGGGCAGCAGCCCGGCCAGCGCGCGCACCATGGTGGACTTCGCGGTGCCCTTCTCACCGCGCACCAGCACGCCGCCCACGGCCGGGGAGACCGCGTTCAGCAGCAGCCCGAGCCGCAGGTCGGCCATGCCGACGATCGCGGTGAACGGATAGCGGACGTCAGTCATGCGTCACTCCCAGGTGCCCCGGGCGCCAGGAACGGCAGCGACCCGGCTGCCGGCACCCCGCCCTCGATCAGCTTCCACAGCGCGTCGGTGTCCGCGTGTTCCTCGATCAGGTCGCCCAGCCGGTCCAGCCGGGCCTCGCGCGCCTCGGCGAAGCAGGTGTCCGGCGCGGGGACGAACGCCCGGCCCGCGGACTCGGCGACCTCGCGCAGGAGTTCGCGGCGGAAGCCGTCGTTCTCCAGCGCGCCGTGCCAGGTGGTGCCCCAGACCGAGCCGACCCGGCAGCCGTCCAGGAAGGGGGTGCCCCCGTCGACGGTCACCACTCCGTGGTGGATCTCGTAGCCCTCGACCCGCTGTCCGTACGCCTCGCCGACCGGCCGCGCCAGCACCTTCTCGGCGCCGAAGCGCACCCGCGTCGGCAGCAGCCCGAGCGCGTCGACGACGCCCGCCTTGGACTCCACCTCGTCGTCGATCGAGCGCGCCAGCATCTGGTAGCCGCCGCAGACCCCGAGGATCGGCAGCCCGGCCGCCGCCCGTGCCTTCAGCGCCGGCTCCAGGCCGCGTTCGCGCAGCCAGGCGAGGTCCGCCACGGTGGCCCGGGTGCCGGGCAGCACCACCAGGTCGGCGTCGGCCAGCTCCTCCGGCCGGGTCGCCCAGCGCACCAGCACGCCCGGCTCCTGCGCCAGCGCGTCCACGTCGGTGAAGTTGGACAGCCGGGGGAAGCGCACCACAGCCACCCGCAGCACGTCCGCCCCGAGCGGCCCGCGGCCGTCGACCCGGTCCACCACCGTCGACAGGTCGAGCGAGTCCTCGGCGTCCAGCCACAGGCCCGGCAGCATCGGCAGCGTGCCCAGCACCGGACGGCCGGTCAGCTCGTGCAGCATCTCCAGCCCGGGCGCCAGCAGCCTCGCGTCGCCGCGGAACTTGTTGACGAACCAGCCCGCCACGTGCCGCTGGTCCTCGGCCGACAGCAGCGCCAGCGTCCCGTACATCGCGGCGAAGACCCCGCCGCGGTCGATGTCGCCGACCACCACGACGGGCAGTCCGGCGGCCGCGGCCAGGCCCATGTTGGCGATGTCCCGGTCGCGCAGGTTGATCTCGGCGGGCGAGCCGGCGCCCTCGCAGACCACCACGTCGAAGCGGCGGCGCAGGTCCGCCAGGCACTCCAGGGAGCGTTCCAGTAGGACGGGCTTGCGCTCCCGGTAGTCCAGCGCGCCCACCTCGGCCACCGGCCTGCCGAGCAGCACCACCTGGCTGCGGCCGTCCGCACCGGGCTTGAGCAGCACCGGGTTCATCGCCGCCTCCGGCTCCACCCGCGCGGCCTGGGCCTGCATCGCCTGGGCGCGGCCGATCTCGGCGCCGTCGGCGGTGACGAAGGAGTTCAGCGACATGTTCTGCGCCTTGAACGGCGCGACCCGCACGCCCTGGCGGGCCAGCCAGCGGCAGATCCCGGCCGTCACCACGCTCTTGCCCGCGTCCGAGGTCGTCCCGGCGACCAGCAGCGCGTTCGTCATGCCCCACCCCTCTTCATCAGGAGCCGCAGCAGGACGTGCCCCGCGACCGTCGTACCCAGCGCCAGCGCGCCCACCCGCCGGGACAGCGTGCAGGCCCGCTCGATGTCGTCCACCGTCACCGGCCGCAACTCCGCGCCCAGCACCGGCCGGTGCTCCACCCTGTGCCCGTAGTCGAGCGTTCCGCCCAGCCGGACGCCCACCGCGCCGGCGAAGGCCGACTCGGCCTGGCCCGCGTTCGGGCTCGGGTGCGCGGAGCCGTCCCGCCGCCAGACCCGCCAGGCGGTCCGGGGCTCGGGTGCGGCGGCCACCGTCAGCAGCGCGGTGAGCCGGGCGCCCGGCCAGCCGGCCACGTCGTCCAGCCGGGCCGAGGCCCAGCCGAAGCGGGCGTAGCGGGGCGAGCGGTGGCCCACCATCGCGTCCAGGGTGTTCACCGCGCGGAAGGCCAGCAGGCCCGGCGTGCCCGCCAGGGCGCCCCAGGTCAGCGCGTTCACCACGGCGTCGGCGGTGTTCTCGGCCACCGACTCGACCACGGCCCGGGCGATCTGCTGTCCGTCCAGCGCGCTCGGGTCCCGCCCGCACAGGTGCGGCAGCCGTTCCCGGGCGGCCGTCAGATCGCCCGCGGCGAGGGAGCGGCCGATGGTGCGCGCCTCCCGGGTCAGCGAGGTGCCGCCGAGCACCGTCCAGGTCGCCGCCGCGGCCAGTGCCGCCCGCCCCAGCGGACGGCGGCCCACCGTACGGTCCAGGGCCAGCGCGCCGGCCGCTACCGTGCCCACGCACAGCGCCGTGTACGCCGTCCCGGCCGTGCGGTCGTCGCGCCACAGGCGCCGTTCGAGGCGGGTCGCGGCGTTGCCGAAGAGCGCGACGGGGTGGCCGCGGCGGGGGTCGGCGAAGCGGGCGTCGACGGCGTAGCCCGCGACGGCGCCCAGCGCGAAGGCGGCGGCGCGGGTCAGCGGGCGCACGGCGGTGGGCAGCTCGGGGTCCGACGGGGCGGGGCAGGCTGCATCGCGTGCGTGTCCTCACTCAGGGTCCGCGCCCTGGATCGACGTACCGGGGGCGAGAGTCTCCTGGCTTCCGGGTCGGACGCACCCCCGGAGCCTTCCAGCAGCCTGCCAGCAATGACTGACGGCCCGCCGTGGCACCTTCCGAGCGTGCTCCCCGGTGACAGTGGCGGGACCGCGCCGGACTCGCACCGGCTTCCTCTCCATGCCTCCGTTTGGCGCAAGGATCCCATCACGCGGCCGATCCACGCGTCAACCGAGGTCACGGAGGGGTTGGTCACACGGCGGCCACCCGGCGGCCGGGTGTCGTCACTGTGCGATCGCCCAGCGCGGCGGATGGCCCGTCAGTCCCGCTTCGTGCGTTCTGGGGCTGGGGGCGCGCCGAGGGCCGCGCCTACCGTTCGGTGCCATGCGCCGCAGAAAGACCCCCGCCGCCGCCCCGCCCCCGGTGCCGTTCTCGCCCGAGGCCGCACGCGCCCACCGGGTCGGCCTCGGCCTGACCCCCGAACAGGTCGCCGAGGGCATGGCCGCCCACGGCGTACGGCTGCTGTTCGGCCACGTCCTCGCCTGGGAGAACGGCGACCTGCGGCCCGGCGAGGCCGAGCTCATCGCCCTTGCCCGCGTCCTCTGGTGTCCCGCCGCCGACCTGATGGGCGCCCGCCCGACGCGTCTGCGGGACCACCGCATCGCCCGCGAACTCGGCCAGGAGGCCGTGGCCGAACGCGTCGGCATGTCCCTGCCCGCCTACCGGGAGGCCGAACTGACCGGCCACTGGGACGGCGACCCGGACCAGACCCACGCCCTCGCCCAGGTCCTCGGCCTGCGGCTGACCGAGCTGGTCGAGGCCACCGGCCGCGCCGAGGCCCTGGACCGGCTGCTGCGCCAGTGCGTCGCCGGCCGCTGGCAGCCCCAGCTCCGCGCCCTCGCCCGCCTCGTCCCCGTCCCCGAGCCGGACCTCGCGGCCGTCCTCCCCGTCCTCCACCAGGAACACCACGTCCCCACCCACTGGGGCACCCCCAGCGTGCCCCGCACCCCCGCCCCGCCGCTCACCCCCCGGTTCTGGCAGCTGCTCGCGGCCCAGCCGACGGCCGTTCCGGTCTGACGCTCCCCTTCCTCCCCCATCCCCCGGACGGCCTAGTCCGGTGGCCGGGGGTGCGCGACCCCGGTGAACTGGTGTACGAACACCGTCCGGTCCGTGGAGCAGAGCGGGGAACGATATGCGTTGGCGAACCGCAGCGGTCGTGGCGGCCGCCGTCGTCGGGGCCGGGGCCGTCGTCCTGGTGATCGGCCGCCGGGCCTCCGAGCGGGTGGTCCGTCCGGGCGCGGGGCCGGCGGCGGGGCCGGGTGCGGGGGCGGCCGTGCGGGAGTCCGGGCCCATCCTCGTGCAGAGCCTCGCCGCCGGCCGGGTCACCTTCACCCGCCGCCCCGAGAGCCTGCGGCGCGGCCGCTGGGCCGTCGAGTGGGAGGGCGGCGGGCACGCGGTGGTCGAGGAGATCCTGCACAGCGACGAGCAGGGCGTCACCCGGCGGCTCGTCCGCGCCGACCGGGGCACCCTCACGCCCGGCACCGAGGTGCACTTCACCCCCCGCGTGCTGCTCGGCGACCCCACCGAGGCGCTCGGCCTGGCCTTCAGCGACACCAGCGCCGACGGCGAGCTGGGTGCCCTCCCGGCCTGGCACCTCGACGGCAAGCGCGGCACCTGGGTGATCCTCGTCCACGGCACCGAGGCCGACCGCCAGCAGACCCTCCCGGTCCTGCCCGTCCTCGACCGCCTCGGCCTGCCCGTCCTCGCCGTCACCTACCGCGGCGACGCGGGCGCCCCCGCCTCCCCGGACGGGTTGAGCCACTTCGGCGCGACCGAGTGGCGCGACGTCGAGTCGGCGATACGGCTGGCGCTCGACCACGGCGCGGGCCGGGTGATCCTGTACGGCTGGTCGTCGGGCGCCACCACGGTCCTGCACGCGGCGGCCCGCTCCGCGTGGGCGCCCACCATCAGCGGGCTGATCCTCGACTCGCCCGTCCTCGACCTGCCCGCCTCCGCCCGCCGCGACGCCGCCCGGGCCGGCTTCACGGGCGTCGCCGCCGAGCTGGGCGCCCTGGCCGCCGAGGGCCGCACCGGCGTCGACCTCGCCGACTTCGCGCGGCTCGCCGAGGGCGCGGACCTGCACGTCCCCACGCTGGTGCTGCACAGTCCCAGCGACCGGACAGCCCCGTTCGGTGCCGCCCAGCGCCTCGCGGCCGCCCGGCCGGACGTGGTCAACCTGCAGACCTTCCCGGGCGCCGACCACGCCGCCCTGTGGAACTCCGCCCCCGACCACTACACCGAACTCCTCCGCCGCTGGCTCACCCCCCTGCTCTGACGGCGCCCGCCCCGGCTTCGGGGGCCAAATTTGGCCCTGCGGGCGAGCGTCGACCCATCCGACTTCCCCCCCCCCCCCCGCGACAGCCCCCTGACCGCCCGTCGCCGCCCCGGGACGCACCACCGGCCCGGGGCGGCCGCGGCTGCGCCCCGCCGTCCGCGTGACCCCCGTTCGATTCGCTGTCCGGATCGCGCCCCCGGCACGGCTCCCGCCCGCGCACCAGAAGTCGGCCCGGCCGACTTCCCGTGCCGAAACCCCCGTCCCCAGGCACGTGCCGCCTGGCCGGATCCCCACCCACCGCGCCTCCGCACACCCCCGTCCGACACGCAGCGTGACCGGCCGGACGGGCACCGCGACGCCCGGCCGCAACCCTGGCATGGTCCCGCCACACGTTTCCGGCCAGGCGGTTTGCCACTGTTGCCCGATCTTGCGGAGGTGCCGTCCACGGTCTCCCGGTCGTACGGACAACCGGATGTGACAGAAGGCCGGTACAAGGGGAAGACTGCTCGACGTGACGTCTCGGAACCCGCGCGACCGTGATGCCCCGCTCCCGCCGACGATCGGTACCGGTGCGACGGTGACCCGTCTCCCCGGTACACCCCACCGGCCCTCCGGTGGCAGGCCGGGCGGGGCCGGTGTACCCCGGCGACGAGGGCCCGCGCCGGCGCCAGGGCGGGGCCGGGTTCCCGTGCCGGACGGCTTCCCCGCGCCGGCCGAGCTCGCACCGCTGGCCCGTCGGATGCTGGTGGACGCCGTCCGGATCGCCCGCTGGGCCGGAGAGCTGGACGAGGTCGACAAGCGCGGCGAGCTGCTCCCGGAGGACGCCCGCGCGGCGGGCCGGGCGCTGGCCATGACGGTCGGCGCCGCCGCCAAGGCCTGGGGGCAGGCGCTGCTGGTCGGCCTGGTGGAGGCCCGGGACGGCGGCGCCGGCCCCGGCTGGCGCCTGCACGCCTGGGAGCACGACGACGAGGCCGTGGTGCGCGGCTGGTCCGGGCTGTTCGACGCCTGGACGCTGCTCGCCCCGGTGCCGCCCGCCGCGCTGCGCGGGGTGTTCGCCGTCCTGGCCGGCCAGGCCGTGGACCAGGCCCCGCAGCTGCTGTCCTTCCTGCACCTGGTGGACGGCCCGGTGGCCGAGAGCGAGCTGCTGGAGCTGCTGCGCCGCGGCCTGGACGAGCGCCGGGTCGGTACCGGCCTCGGCGGCCCCGGCCTGTCGCCCGTCCCGCACGCCGCCTCGGCCGTCTCCGCCGTCCGCGGCACCTGCCGCGAGCCGCAGATCGACACCCCGGCCTCGCCCTCCGACGTGGCCGCCGTCCTGGACTGGATGCTGGACGGCCTGGCGGCGGTCGGCGCCGTGGTGCGCAGGAACGATGCCGCTGAGCTGTCGCCGCTGGGCCACTGGGCGGTGCGGGCCAAGCTGGAGGAGATCTGCACGGTCGCCCAGACCGCGGCCGGGCACATCGAGCAGAGCGCCTTCGAGCTGCTGAACGCCTGCGCGGACTACTCGCCGGGCCCGGCCCGGGCCGAGTTCCGCGCCTGGGTGGCGGCCCGTCCGGCGGACCGCGCGGTGGCCGAACTCCTGGAGGCGGCCCAGGGCGACGACGCGCTGGTGCGCGGCCTCGCCTTCGAGGCGCTGCGGGTGGCCGGAGGCCCGGCCGAGCAGGCGGTGCGGGCCTCGGTGGACGAGCCGGTGCTGCGTCCGTACGCGCTGCTGTGGCTGGCGGAGCGCTCGGACGAGGGCGTCTCCCCGGCGGACGTGCTGGGCGCCGAGGACGCCGCCTGGCTGTGGGTGGACACCGCGGCCGCGGTGCTCGACCACGGCGAGACGGAGCTGCTGGTGGGCCACGTCGAGGGCGCCTCGGCGGGCGACCCGGTGCGGCTGTTCGCCCGGGCCCGGCAGTCGGGCCACCCGCGGGCGGCCTCGGTGCTGACCGCGGTCTCGGGCGTGCACCCGGACCCGGGCGTGGCCCGGGCGGCCCGCCGCTCCGCCTTCAGCGTCCACACCGGCGGTGCGTAGCCGCTCCGCCCCCATCGGCGGTGCGTAGCGAACCCGGAAACGAGGAAGGGCCCGGAACCATCAGGTTCCGGGCCCTTCCCGTACGTCACGAAGCGGCTCAGCCGAGCCGCGACTCCGCCCGTCGGGCACGGACGTCGCCGACCTTCTGCCCGACCTTGCGCCGGATGACCAGCAGCGGCGCCATCGCCGCGAGCGTGATCTGGGCGAAGGCACCGACGTGCATCAGGGTGTCGCCGCCGGGCAGGCCGGTGGCCCAGGCCGCCAGGCAGCCGATGGCGACGACCACCCAGCACAGCGTGGCGGTGGCCAGCAGCCCCTGCGGCTTCGGGTACTCGATCCGGCTGACCATGAGGTACGCGGCGCCGAAGATGGCGAGCAGACCGGGCAGGAACGGCGGGTCGAGCAGCACGATGGCGATGACCGTCATCGCGCCCATCGGGCAGGGCATGCCCTGGAACACCCCGGGCCGCATCTTGACGGCCGAGAAGCGGGCCAGCCGCAGGACCACCGCGAGCAGCACGGTCAGCGCGATCAGCGCCGAGAGCGTCCGGTTGGAGCCCTGCGAGACCATGCCCCAGACCGCGACGAAGTAGGCCGGCGCGATGCCGAAGCTGATCAGGTCGGCCAGGTTGTCGAGTTCCGCTCCGAGGGCGGAGGAGCGGAGCTTCCGCGCCACCAGGCCGTCGAAGAGGTCGCACATCGAGCCGATCAGCAGCAGCGTGACGGCCGTGGCCGCGCTGTGCCGGTCCGGAGCGGCGTCCGGGTTGGTGATGTGCGGGATCAGGACCCCGGTGGTGATCGAGTAGATCGCCAGGAAGCCGCAGACGGCGTTCCCCAGGGTCAGGAAGTCGGCGGTGGACAGGTGCTGCGGGGAGCGCGGGGCACGCAGCTCGCGGTCGCGCGCCCAGCGGCGACGGCGCAGGGCCGTCTCCTCGTCGTCCAGGCCGACGATTGTCTCAGGATCAGTCACGGTCAAGGCGCGTCACCCCGGCTGTGGTCTTCTGGCCGACCTCGACGCCGACCTCGACGCCGGCCGGCAGGTAGGTGTCGACCCGGGACCCGAACCGGATCAGACCGATCCGGTCACCCTGCTCGACCTTGGTTCCGGCGGCCACGTACGGCACGATGCGGCGGGCCACGGCCCCCGCGATCTGCACCATCTCGATGTCGCCGAGCTCGGTGTCGAAGTGCCAGACGACCCGCTCGTTCTGGTCGCTGTCCTTGTTGAACGCCGGCACGAAACCGCCCGCCACGTGCTCCACCGACGTCACCGTGCCCGGCAGGGGCGCGCGGTTGACGTGGACGTTGAGCGGGCTCATGAAGATCGCGACCCGGGTGCGGCCGTCCGGCCAGGCGTCGATGCTCTGCACCACGCCGTCGGCGGGGGAGATCACTCTGCCCGTGCCGATCTCACGCTCGGGGTCGCGGAAGAACCACAGCATGCCCGCGCTCAGCGCGCAGGCCGGAACCGCCGCCAGGGCCCACTTGCCGTTGCGCCGGGTGAGGGCGCTGGTCACGGCTGCGGTGGCGAGGGTGGGGACGAACCAGGGGGTGGCTCCGCGCGCGATGGTCACGCGGGGTCGCCGACCGGCCGTCGGGCCTGCGAGGGCATCGCGGTCCGTGACGGAGGTGTGAGGGGACGGGCTGATGGGCATCGAAGACCTTTGTCGCGGGGGATCATGGCCGCTGGACGGGGGCCACCGCGGGATCGGTAATAGAGGGACGGCTTGCTGTCCCGGTGGATGCTATCGGGAGCACACGGTGGGTGGGCAACCCGCCTGCTCGTTCATGTGTCCGGTGGGAGCGCGTACGCGCGTCCCACCTCTACGACCGTAGCTCGCCCCGGTCCGGTTCCCAAGGGACCCGGCGAGGCTGGTGACACTTGTCTCAAGAGGGGGCGTGCTCGGAACCCGGCGGGGACACGGTCCGTAGCGGCCGGAAGAAGGTGTACGGAAGCGGCCGCAGGGCGCGTTGCTGCAGCTGTACGCCCTGCGGCCGCTTTCCGGAGGGCCGTGCAGGGCCCAGGCGGACCAGGCCGGGCCCGTGACGGTGCACGGCGCTCAGCCGGGACGGGCCCGCACGCCCGTCGACCGGCGGTTCGAGAGGGGGCCGTCCGTCCGTGACGTCGGTCCACGACGTCGGGCACCGTGGACGGCCCCGCGATCACTCGGCGATCCGGTACTCCTCCAGGAGCCGGCGGCCGACGATCATCTTCTGGATCTCCGCAGTTCCTTCACCGATGAGCAGCATCGGGGCCTCGCGGTAGAGGCGCTCGATCTCGTACTCCTTGGAGAAGCCGTAGCCGCCGTGGATCCGGAAGGCGTCCTCGACGACCTCCTTGCAGTACTCGGAGGCCAGGTACTTGGCCATGCCGGCCTCGAGGTCGTTGCGCTCGCCGCTGTCCTTCTTGCGGGCGGCCATCACCATCATCTGGTGGGCGGCCTCGACCTTGGTGGCCATCTCGGCGAGCTTGAACTGGATCGCCTGGTGCTCGGCGATCTTCTTGCCGAAGGTGGAGCGCTGCTGGGCGTAGGAGATGCCCAGCTCGAAGGCGCGGCGGGCGACGCCGCAGCCGCGGGCGGCGACGTTGACGCGGCCGACCTCGACGCCGTCCATCATCTGGTAGAAGCCGCGGCCCGGGACGCCGCCGAGGATGCGGTCGGCCGGGATCCGGACGTCCTGCAGGACCAGCTCGGTGGTGTCGACGCCCTTGTAGCCCATCTTCTCGATCTTCCCGGGCACGGTCAGGCCGGGGACGGTCGGGTTCGGGCCGAAGCCGGCCGTCTTCTCGATCAGGAAGGTGGTCATGTTCTTGTACGGGGTGTTGCCGCCCTCGTCGGTCTTGCACAGGACCGCGACCAGGGTGGAGGTGCCGCCGTTGGTGAGCCACATCTTCTGGCCGTTGAGGACGTAGAAGTCTCCGTCCTTGACGCCCTTGGTGGAGATGGCCGAAACGTCCGAGCCGAGGCCGGGCTCGGACATCGAGAAGGCGCCGCGGATCTCGCCGGCGGCCATCTTCGGCAGGAAGTAGTCCTTCTGCTCCTGGGTGCCGTGGGCGTTGATCATGTGCGCCACGATGAAGTGGGTGTTCACGATGCCGGAGACCGACATCCAGCCGCGGGCGATCTCCTCGACCACCAGGGCGTAGGTGAGCAGGGACTCGCCGAGGCCGCCGTACTCCTCGGGGATGGTGAGGCCGAAGAGCCCGAGCTGCTTCATGCCCTCGACGATGGCGGTCGGGTACTCGTCCTTGTGCTCCAGCTCGGTCGCGACCGGAATGATCTCCTTGTCGACGAAATCCCGCACGGTGGCGAGGATGTCCCGCTGGATCTCGGTGAGGCCGTCGGTCTGTGCGAGGCGTCCCATCGTGCGGCTCCGGAATGTCTGAAGAGGGCGGGGGGGGGATTTCCGGGGGCCCTGCCGGCGTGGCTGCGGCAGCAGGGCCCCCGACCGGGTGGGGGTCGGCCGATGACGGCGGCCTCCCCGTCCGGGGTCTCTATAAAGAGGAGGGACTCAGGAAAGCGGCTCGGGGCGCCCCGGCTGCTCGCCGCCGCGCTCCTTGATGTACGTCGCGGTCGGCACCATCACCTTGCGGCGGAAGATGCAGACGACCGTGCCGTCCTGCTTGTACCCCTTGGTCTCGACGTAGACGATGCCGCGGTCGTCCTTGGACTTGGACGGCCACTTGTCGAGGACGGTGGTCTCGCCGTAGATGGTGTCGCCGTGGAAGGTCGGCGCGATGTGGCGCAGCGACTCGATCTCCAGGTTGGCGATCGCCTTGCCGGAGACGTCCGGGACGGACATGCCGAGCAGCAGCGAGTAGATGTAGTTGCCCACCACGACGTTCTTGCCGAAGTCCGTCGTCTTCTCCGCATAGTTGGTGTCCATGTGGAGCGGGTGGTGGTTCATGGTGAGCAGGCAGAAGAGGTGGTCGTCGTACTCGGTGACGGTCTTCCCGGGCCAGTGCTTGTAGACCGCGCCGACCTCGAACTCCTCGTAGGTGCGTCCGAACTGCATCGCTCAGGTCCTCAGCTTTCCGGGATCTCGAACTTGGTGGTGCGCTGCATGCCGGCGGCCCGGCCCTTGCCGGCGATGACCAGGGCCATCTTGCGGCTGGCCTCGTCGATCATCTCGTCGCCGAGCATCGCGGAGCCCTTGGCGCCGCCCGCCTCGGAGGTGCAGTAGTCGTACGCGTCGAGGATCAGCTCGGCGTGGTCGTAGTCCTCCTGCGAGGGCGAGTAGATCTCGTTCGCGGCGGCGACCTGGTCCGGGTGCAGCACCCACTTGCCGTCGAAGCCGAGGGCGGCGGAGCGGCCGGCCACCTCGCGGTAGCCCTCCTGGTTGCGGATCTGCAGGTACGGGCCGTCGATCGCCTGCAGGTCGTTGGCGCGGGCGGCCATCAGGATGCGCATCAGGATGTAGTGGTAGGCGTCGGCCGGGTAGCCGGGCGGCTGCTCGCCGACCACCAGGGACTTCATGTTGATCGAGGCCATGAAGTCGGCGGGGCCGAAGATGATGGTCTCCAGCCGGGGCGAGGCCTCGGCGATGGCGTCGACGTTGATCAGGCCCTTGGCGTTCTCGATCTGCGCCTCGATGCCGATCTTGCCGACCTCGAAGCCCATGGTCTTCTCGATCTGGGTGAGCAGCAGGTCGAGCGCCTTGACCTGCTCGGCGTCCTGGACCTTGGGGAGCATGATGCAGTCCAGGTTCGGGCCGGCGCCCTCGACCACGGTGATCACGTCGCGGTAGGTCCAGTGGGTGGTCCAGTCGTTGACCCGGACGACCTTGGTCTTGTTGCCCCAGTCGCCGTTGTTCAGCGCGTCGACGATGGTGTGGCGGGCACTCTCCTTGACCAGCGGGGCGCAGGCGTCCTCCAGGTCGAGGAAGACCTGGTCGGCCGGCAGGCCCTGGGCCTTCTCCAGGAAGCGCGGGTTGCTGCCCGGTACGGCGAGGCAGGAGCGGCGCGGGCGCAGACGGTTGCTTGAAATGTCGCTGGCGTTGCTCATGAGGGTGGTTCAGTTCCTTCCCAGTGGTCAGCTGGTCAGCTGGTCAGTTCGCGGCCGGGGTCGGTGCGGGCGTCCACGGCTGGAGCCTGTTGGCCAGCCGGATCTCGTCCACGATCCGGCCGATGATGGTCGTGATGCCGAAGTCCTTCGGGGTGAACACGGCGGCGACGCCGGCGGCCTTGAGGGCCTCGCCGTCCGCTGCTGGGATGATGCCACCCACGATCACCGGAACATCCTCCACCCCGGTGCGGCGCAGCCGCTTCAGGACGTCGGGCACCAGCTCGGCGTGGGCGCCCGAGAGGATGGACAGGCCCACGCAGTGCACGTCCTCCGCGACGGCGGCGGAGACGATCTGCTCCGGGGTGAGCCGGATGCCCTGGTAGATCACCTCGAACCCGGCGTCGCGAGCACGGACGGCGATCTGCTCGGCACCGTTGGAGTGCCCGTCCAGGCCGGGCTTGCCGACCAGCAGGCGCAGCTTGCCGGCGCCCAGTTCCTCGGCGGTGGCGGCGACCGCGGCGCGGACCTGCTCCAGCTCCCCGCCGGGCTCGGCGGCCACCGCGACGGGCGCGCCGCCCACGCCGGTGGGGGCGCGGTACTCGCCGAACACCTCGCGCAGGGCGAAGGACCACTCACCGGTGGTGACCCCGGCCCGGGCGCAGGCGAGCGTGGCCGGCATCAGGTTGGCCTCGGTGGCGGCGACGGCCTTGAGCTCGGCCAGCGCCTCCTGGGCGGCGGCCTCGTCGCGCTGTCCGCGCCAGGCCTCCAGGGCGGCCAGCACGGAGCGCTCGGAGGCCGGGTCGACCACCATGATCGCGGTGTCGAGGTCGGCGGTGAGCGGGCTGGGCTCGGTGGTGTCGAAGCAGTTGACCCCGACGATCTTGTCCTCGCCGGACTCGATCCGGGCCCGGCGGGCGGCGTGCGAGGCGACCAGGTTGGACTTGAGGTAGCCGGACTCGACGGCCGGGATCACCCCGCCCATCTCCAGCACCTTGGCGATCTCCGCCTCGGCACCGGCCAGCAGCGCGGCGGTCTTGGCCTCGATCACCTCGGAGCCGTTGAAGATGTCGCCGTACTCCAGCAGGTCCGACTCGTAGGCCAGCACCTGCTGGATCCGCAGCGACCACTGCTGGTCCCACGGGCGGGGCAGACCGAGCGCCTCGTTCCAGGCGGGCAGCTGGACGGCCCGGGCGCGGGCGTCCTTGGAGAGGGTGACGGCCAGCATCTCCAGGACGATCCGCTGGACGTTGTTCTCCGGCTGCGCCTCGGTCAGGCCCAGCGAGTTGACCTGGACGCCGTAGCGGAAGCGGCGCTGCTTGGGGTCGGTGACGCCGTAGCGCTCCAGCGTGACCTTCTCCCAGAGCTGGGCGAAGGCGCGCATCTTGCACATCTCCTCGACGAAGCGCACGCCGGCGTTCACGAAGAAGGAGATCCGGGCGACCACGTCGCCCATCCGCTCGGCGGGCACCTGGCCGGAGTCGCGGACCGCGTCGAGCACCGAGATGGCGGTGCACATCGCGTAGGCGATCTCCTGGACGGGCGTGGCGCCCGCCTCCTGCAGGTGGTAGCTGCAGATGTTGATCGGGTTCCACTTGGGGATGTTGCCGACCGTGTAGGCGATCATGTCGGTGATCAGTCGCACCGAGGGGCCGGGCGGGAAGACGTGCGTCCCGCGCGACAGGTACTCCTTGACGATGTCGTTCTGGGTGGTGCCGGTGAGCTTGGCGATGTCGGCGCCCTGCTCCTCGGCGACCACCTGGTAGAGCGCCAGCAGCCACATCGCGGTGGCGTTGATCGTCATGGAGGTGTTGGTCTGCTCGAGCGGGATGCCGTCGAACAGGGTGCGCATGTCGCCGACGTGGCCCACCGGGACGCCGACCCGGCCCACCTCGCCGCGGGCGAGGATGTGGTCGGAGTCGTAGCCGGTCTGGGTCGGCAGGTCGAAGGCGACGGACAGGCCGGTCTGGCCCTTCGCCAGGTTCCGCCGGTAGAGCGCGTTGGAGTCGCTCGCGGTGGAGTGGCCGGCGTAGGTGCGCATCAGCCAGGGGCGGTCGCGCTTCTGGTGTTCAGTCATCACACGTTCCGGAAGCGGTTGATGGCGTCGACGTGCCGGGCGCGGAACTCCTCGTCGCGCACGCCCAGGCCCTCTTCCGGGGCCAGGCAGAGCACGCCGACCTTGCCCTGGTGCTTGTTGTGGTGCACGTCGAGGGCGGCCTGGCCGGTCTCCTCCAGGGAGTAGACCTTGGACAGGGTCGGGTGGATCTTGCCCTTGGCGATCAGGCGGTTGGCCTCGAAGGCCTCGCGGTAGTTGGCGAAGTGCGAGCCGACGATCCGCTTGAGCGACATCCACAGGTAGCGGTTGTCGTACTGGTGCATGTAGCCGGAGGTGGAGGCGCAGGTGACGATGGTGCCGCCCTTGCGGGTGACGTACACCGAGGCGCCGAAGGTCTCGCGGCCCGGGTGCTCGAAGACGATGTCCACGTCCTCGCCGCCGGTGAACTCGCGGATCTTGGAGCCCAGGCGCTTCCACTCGCGCGGGTCCTGGGTGTTCTCGTCCTTCCAGAACCTGTAGCCCTCGGCCGAGCGGTCGATGATCGCCTCGGCGCCCATGGCGCGGCAGATCTCGGCCTTCTGGTCGTTGGAGACCACGCAGATCGGGGTGGCGCCGCCGGCCAGCGCGTACTGGGTGGCGTACGAGCCGAGGCCGCCGCTGGCGCCCCAGATCAGCACGTTGTCGCCCTGCTTCATGCCGGCGCCGTTGCGCGAGACCAGCTGGCGGTACGCGGTGGAGTTGACCAGGCCCGGGGAGGCGGCCTCCTCCCAGGTGAGGTGCTTCGGCTTGGGCAGCAGCTGGTTGGTCTTCACCAGGGCGAGCTGGGCCAGGCCGCCGAAGTTGGTCTCGAAGCCCCAGATGCGCTGCTCCGGGTCCATCATCGTGTCGTTGTGGCCGTCAGGGGACTCCAGTTCGACCGAGAGGCAGTGGGCGACGACCTCGTCGCCGGGCTTCCAGGCGTTGACCCCGGCGCCGGTGCGCAGCACCACGCCCGCGAGGTCGGAGCCGACGACGTGGTACGGCAGGTCGTGGCGCTCGGTGAGCGGCGACAGGCGGCCGTAGCGCTCCAGGAAGCCGAAGGTGGAGACCGGCTCGAAGATCGAGCTCCACACGGTGTTGTAGTTCACCGCGCTGGCCATGACGGCGACCAGGGCCTCGCCCGGGCCCAGCTCGGGCAGGGCGACGTCGTCGAGGTGAAGGGACTTGCGAGGGTCCTTGTCGCGGCTGTCGAGGCCCGCGAACATCTGCTCCTCGTCCTTGTGGAGCGTGACCGCCCGGTAGGACTCGGGGAGCTTGATCGCCGCGAAGTCGGCCGACGTGGCGTCGGAGCTGAGGATCGCGTCGAGGATTTCCTGCATGGCTGCCTCCGAAGGCGTACCTGTGTGAGGGTCACAGGGCGTCTGGGGGAGCCGGGAGCGGACACCGGCTTCGCTGAGGTGGGTGGTTGGCGGTCAGGCTGTCGCCCGGTGGTGGGCCGGGCGGGGGCTGGCACTGCTCCCGGGGTGTGGGAACGCCGGACGACGGCGCGCCGAGGTGGGAGCCGCGGCGCCGCGACTGGTGGGTAACAACGTAGTGGCACCCTGTGCCACTCGTAAAGACACCGGGTGTCAGGAATTCCGACGCTCTGGAAAGGTGCGAAACGCGCGTAGTGCGGGTACGCCGAGGGCCCGCGCCGACTGTTCGGTGCGGGCCCTCGATATGCCTCTGACCTGCGTGAATAGCCGCCTCAGGAGTCCCGGGCGCCACTCAGTGCGGCCCGGATGCTGTCCACCACGACGTCCAGCGGAGCGTCCGTCCGGGCG
The DNA here is from genome assembly GCF_042883685.1 of Kitasatospora sp. NPDC058190. NCBI lineage: Bacteria > Bacillati > Actinomycetota > Actinomycetes > Kitasatosporales > Streptomycetaceae > Kitasatospora > Kitasatospora sp. NPDC058190. The sequence goes on along the minus strand of NZ_JBHVVI010000018.1, from coordinate 32,382 downwards.
ACTGTGATGAGCACCTCACCTCCGGGGCTGGCACTCAGTGCGCTCTCCGCCACCACGTCCCCTGGCATCCCACTGGCACCCGGTGCCACCACCGAGCCCCGGCGTCTGGCACCCGGCGCGCTGGCGGCCCAGAAGGTCCGCCGGATCACCTCGAAGGAGTGGTCCAGCTGGGCCTCCACATCGCCCCGGCCGCCGGCCCGCAGCCAGCGCCGCAGCACGTGGTTGTGCGCCGCGACCACCGCCGCCGCCGACACCTCGGCCAGCATCGAGTCGTCCTCGCCGCCGCGCTGCCAGCCCGACGGGATGGACTCGCCGGTGTCGAAGCGGCCCAGCAGGTAGCGGGTGAACAGCCGCTCGTACCGGGCCACCACGGCGATCTCGCGCTCGCGCAGCGCCGGGACCTGACGGATCAGCTGGTACCGCGCGACGGACACCCCCGGGGTGGAGGCGTACATCCGCAGCACCTCCTTGATGCCCCGGCAGACCACGTCCAGCGGGTGCTCCTCCGGCTCGGCACTGGCCAGCAGGTCCGCCACCCGGACCAGGGTGTCGTCGTGGTCCGGGAAGATCGCCTCCTCCTTCGACCGGAAGTACCGGAAGAAGGTGCGCCGGGCCACCCCGGCGGCCGCCGCGATCTGGTCGACCGTGGTCTCCTCGTAGCCCTGCGAGGCGAACAGCTCCATCGCGGCCGCGGCCAGGTCCTGACGCATCTGCTGGCGCTGCGCCGCCGCCCGGCGGCTGCCCGGGCCGCCGTCCCCGGCGGAGGGGGGCGTTCGGTCGGTGCCGCGCGGTGCGGCGGACTGCTGCGGGGTGGCTGACTGAACCCGATCCATGTCCGGAACGCTACACGGCCCCGGCGGCGCCGCCGCGGCCCTTCCCCGGCGCACCGGCACGACCGGGCCGGTCACGGCCGGTCTCGGCCAGCGCGCGGAGACCGTCCCCGGGGCCCAGCCGGTGCCGTACGGGCCCGAACCCGGGCCGTACGGCACGGAGCCGCCCCCGGCCTGCGGGCTGGTCACCGGCGGGCGTGGTCGCGGAAGCCGCGGCCGGTCTTGCGGCCCAGGCAGCCGGCCGCGACCAGGTGCTCCAGCAGCGGCGCCGCGGCCAGACCCGGCTCGCGGAACTCCTGGTGCAGCACCTGCTCGATGGTCAGCGACACGTCCAGGCCGACCACGTCCAGCAGCTCGAACGGGCCCATCGGGTAGCCGCAGCCCAGCTTCATCGCGGTGTCGATGTCGTCCACCGTCGCGTAGTGCTCCTGGAGCATCCGCACCGCGTCGTTCAGGTAGGGGAAGAGCAGCGCGTTGACGATGAAGCCGGCCCGGTCGCCGCACTCCACCGGGTGCTTGCGGACCTCGGCGGTCAGCTCCAGCACCGTCGCGGTGACGTCCGGGGCGGTCAGCACGGTGGAGACCACCTCGACCAGCTTCATCGCCGGGGCCGGGTTGAAGAAGTGCATGCCGATCACGTCCTGCGGCCGCGAGGTGGCGGTCGCGCAGCTGATCACCGGCAGTGAGGAGGTGGTGGTGGCGAGCACCGCGCCGGGGCGGACGATCTTGTCCAGGGTCGCGAACAGCTCCCGCTTGACCGCCAGGTCCTCGGCGACCGCCTCGACCACCAGGTCCACGTCCGCCAGCTCGGTGTACTGGCCGACCGGGGTGACCAGCTCCAGCGCGGCGTCCCGCTGCTCGGCGGACATCCGGCCCTTGGCGACCGAGCGCTCCAGCGACTTGGCCAGCTGCGCCTTGGCCCGGTCGGCCTTCTCCTGGCTGCGGGCGGCCAGCAGCACCGGGTGTCCGGCCTTGGCGAAGACCTCGGCGATGCCGGTGGCCATCGTCCCCGAGCCGCAGACGCCGACGGTGCGCACGGCGCGGCCGGGCACCTTCGGCCGGGCCGGACCGGTCGCCGCGTCCACCGGCTTGGAGGAGCCCGGCGCCTCGTAGGTGTAGAAGCCGCGCCCGGACTTGCGGCCCAGCAGCCCGGCCGAGACCAGCTGGCCGAGGATCGGCGCGGGCGCGTGCAGCCGGTCGCGGGACTGCTCGTACATCGCCTCCAGCACGGTGCGCGCGGTGTCGATGCCGATCAGGTCGAGCAGCGCCAGCGGGCCCATCGGCAGGCCGCAGCCGAGCCGCATCGCGGCGTCGATGTCCTCCCGGGAGGCGTACTTGGACTCGTACATCGCCGCGGCCTGGTTCAGGTAGGCGAACAGCAGGCCGTTCACCACGAAGCCGGCCCGGTCGCCCGCCGCCACCGGCTCCTTGCCCAGGTCGCGGGCGAAGGCGGCGGCGTCCTCGGCGGTCTGCGGGGAGGTCAGCACGGTGCGGACCACCTCGACCAGCTTCATGGTGTGCACCGGGTTGAAGAAGTGCAGGCCCAGCACCCGCTCCGGGCGGGCCGTCGCGGCGGCGATCCGGGTCACCGACAGCGCGGTGGTGCCGGTGGCCAGCACCGTGCTCTCCGGGCAGATCCGGTCCAGCTCGGCGAAGACCTCCCGCTTCAGCTCCAGCTGCTCGGGCACCTCCTCGATCACCAGGTCCGCCTCGGCGGCGGCCGTCAGCTCGTGCCCGACCGAGATCCGGGCGAGCAGCGCGGTGCGCTCCTCGGCGGTGATCCGCTCCCGGTCGACCGCGTGCGCGGTGGCCGCCTCGATCCGGGCCAGCGCCCGGGTGGCGGAGTCCTCGCTCGCCTCGATGCCGATCACCCGGCGGCCGCTCTTGGCGACGGCGACCGCGACACCGGCACCCATCGTGCCGAGGCCGACGACGGCGACGGTGGGGAAGGGACGCTCCATGGTCCTGACTCCTAGTCATGAAGGGCCCGCGCGTGCTCCGGCGGGCACGCCGCCGCACCCGTCGACGGGGACGGGGGCGGCCGCCGCCGGAGGAGGGTCCACGCGCGGGGGCTGGGGAGATGGCGGGTTACGGCGCACCCGGGCAGCGGCCGGTCCGCTCCGGCCGAACTGCGGGGTGTGCCGTGGTGCTCAGGCGCTCGAAGGTGAAGGAAGCGACTCTGATCCGAGGAGAGAAACCCGGCCCGCCGCCGTTCGCGGCACCGGCCGGTGAAGACGCACCGCGCGCCCGCCGCAGACACGGCGACCGCGACCTCCCGCCGGTGCGGCTCCCGAAGCCCGGCGGTGGTACGTGTCCGGCCACTGTAGCGAAGCTACTCGCGAGTAGGAAGGGGGCGTGGGCGGAAAACCGTTCGGGGACCGGGCCCGGTCTTCGCTAGGGTGATCGACGCGGGGGCGGCTCCGCGGCGTGCTTCCTTCTCTCATCTTTCACATGACCGAGTGCGCCCACTCTCCGCCCCCGCTTTGTCGTATCCATCGGGGGACGTCGGGGGAACAGAGCGCAGTGAAGAAGCAGAACGCCGCGGCCACCGGCGCCGCACTGGACGACTACCTGCTGCGCCGGCACGGCCTGGTCCTGGTCCGGGACGGAGCCGCGCCCGAGGAGCCGCAACCGTGGACGGCCAAGGGCCTGATCGCCCTGGAGGCCGACCTGGCCCAGCGCGGACACGTACTGACCCGCGACCTGCGCGCCGCCCTCGGCCGACTCCGCCCGGCGGACCTCGCCGACGCCTGCACCCGGCTGTTGCGCGGGATCGACACCCTGCTCGGCAGCGACCGCCGGCACGAGCCGCTGTTCCGCCGCTTCCCCGAGGGCGTGCCCTCGCACGCCCACGCCGACTACTCCGCGCAGATCCGCGGCTACTTGCTCTGCCAGGCGAGCCAGCTCTGCCTGGTCTGCGAGCGCAGCAGCCTGGAGGCCGGGATCGGCGCCCTCGCCCCCTGCGCCCACCTGATCTGCGGCGAGTGCTACGACGACCTGGTCGCGTCCTTCGACGACCGCCACTGCCCGGTCTGCCGCACCCCGCTGGAGCAGGAGCGCCACCTCTCGCTCGACACCCGCGCCGCCCGCCGCGCCGCCCGCGTCCTTCCGCCGGGCAGCGCGCTGCGGCCGCTGCGCCTGGCCGAGGCCGGCGACCCGGCCGAGCTCGCTGGCGCCGCGCTGGCCGCCCTGCTCGCCCGGCAGACCCCGCTGAACCCGCAGGAGCGCGAGGACCTCGCCCTGCTGCTCGACCACGCCCCGGCCGACCCGGCCGCCTGGCTGCCCGAGGCGATCCCGGTCCGGGAGAGCCGCGCCGGCGTGCTGGCCGCCCTGCTGCGCCGCGACCCGGAGCGCACCCGCCCGCTGCTCAGCGCCCACCTCACCACCGCCACCGACGTGCTGCGGCTGATCTGGGCCTGGTCCGGCGCCGAACCCGACCTGCTGCCCGAGACCGCCCGCACACTGCGCCTGCGCAACCTGCCCCGCCCGCTGCGCCGCGACCTCCTCGCCCTCCTGGACGCCCTCCCGGTCGGCACCCTCGCCGAGGACCTGCGGCGCCACCGGCAGGCCTGGCTGCGGGCCGGCGAACTGCTGCACCCGTACGAGCACCGCGAGCGCTTCCCGTACGCGGCGGCCGCCTTCGCCGTGGTCCGGCAGAGCGACCTCGACCTGCACGGCCTCGGCCCGGAGCTGCGCGAGGCGCCCGCCCCGCTGCGGGTGCGCGAGACGCCCGGCGGCCACACCCGGCTGACCGTGGAGACCTTCGCCGCCCGGGTCGAGCACGCCCTCGAACAGGGCGACGTGCCCGGCGCCGTCCGGCTGCTGGCCCGCCGCCCCGGCGAACTGGTCCGCCGACTGCACCACCTGCTGCGGGTGCACGCCACCTGGTTCCCCGGCGAACCGCTGCCCGCCGAACTCGCCGACGCGCTGCCCACGGCCCTGCGCGCGGTCGCCCCCGGCCCGTTGCTCGGCGCGTACGGGCGGCTGCGCTCGCCGCGCGAACGCGGCGAGCGGCGGCTGTACTTCCCGCGCGGCCGGGTCGCCTCGGCGCACTCCCGCTTCGACTGGGGCACGCCTGTCCCGGCCGATCTGAGCGCGCCGGTCTGCGCCCTGATCGAGACCGAACTGCTGCGCCGGGCCGAGCGGTCGGCGGCCGCTTCGGGGCGCTACGAGGTGGCCGTCCTGGACGCCGGCCTGGCCGACCTGGTGGTCCCGTTCGCCGAGCGGGCCAGTGCCAAGACCCTCGTCGCCGTGCCGCGCGGCAGCGTGCAGCGGCTCCCGTACGGGCAGCACCTGCGGCTGTTCGTGCACTGGATGCAGCGCCCGCACCAGCGGGTGGACCTCGACCTGTCGGTCGCCCTCTACGACGAGGAATGGCAGTTCACCGGCCTGTGCGACTACACCCGGCTGGTGCTCGGCCCGCGTGCCGCCGTCCACTCCGGCGACTTCACGACCGCCCCGCCGCCGCACGGCGCCACCGAGTTCGTCGACCTCGACCTCCAGGCGCTGGGCAAGGCCCGCGCCCGGTACGCCGTGGTGGTGGTGTTCAGTTACAACGACGTCCCCTTCGAGGACCTCACCGACGCGTTCGCCGGCTTCATGACCCTGACCCCCTCCGAGGCGGCCCGGCAGCGCACGGGCAGCTTCCACCCCAGGAGCGTCCGCCAGCGGCTGGACCTCGCCGGGGACGCCCGGATCTGCGTGCCGATGATCGTCGACCTGCAGACCCGCAGTTTCACCTGGACCGACCTCAACGTCGGCTCCGGTGCCGGGTTCCACAACCTCTACCGGCACCACGCCGAGATCGGCTCGCTGGCCCACTCGGTGACCACCCACTTCGCCCCGGGCACCCGCGCCACCCTGTGGGACCTCGGCTGCGCCGCCGCGGCGGCCGCCAGCGACGAGGTCTGGGTGCGCGACCGCTCCGGCCGCGGGCTGGGCCGCTACCGCCGGGGCGCGGACGAGCCGGTGGCGGCGTTCGCCGAGCGGCTGCGCGGGCGGTACGAGAGCGACCACCGCACCGAGCAGCCGGCCGACGACACCGCCCGGCTGATCGCCGAACGCCTCGCCGGGACCAGGGCCTTCGCGGCCCTGGTGCACGCCGACACGCCCGTCCCGGAGGGGGCGAGCGGGACGCTCTACCGGCTCTACCCGGGCCGGCTGGACGCCGCCCCGGACGCCGTGGAGCGGATCACGGCGGGGGAACTGGTCGCCCGCTTCGCCCCGAACGGGTGAACGGGCGGACGGTCGTCCGTTTGGACCACTCGATAGGGGAGTTACGCAACCCCAACGGGCGGGGCAGCATGGAGACATGACCACGATCGTCAGCACCACCGCCCAGGGCGCCGACCCCGCCGAGGGGCCCGGCCACGGCGCCCTCGCGGCCGCCGTCGCGCTGCCCCCGCGGGCCGAGCGCGCCGCGCGGGCCGAGGAGGCCGCCGACCGGCTGCGCACCTCCGCGGTCGAGGTGGTGGCCGTCACCTGGGTGGACAACGCGGGCATCACCCGGGTCAAGGCCGTGCCGCTCGGCGGCCTGGTGCACGCCGCCGAATGGGGCGTCGGCGCCGCGCCCTGCTTCGACGTGTTCCTCGCCGACGACTCCATCACCACCAGCCCGATCATCGGCGGCCCCACCGGGGACCTGCGGCTCTACCCCGACCTCGACCGGATCGTCCCGCTGGCCGCCCAGCCCGGCTGGGCCTGGGCCCCGGGGGACCGCCACACCCAGGCCGGCGGCCCGCACCCCGGCTGCCAGCGGCTGTTCGCCCGCCGGATGGAGGCCGCCGCGGCCGCGCGCGGGCTGAGCCTGAGGGCCGGCATCGAGGTCGAGTGGGTGGTCGCGCTGGACGGCCCCCCGCAGGCGGCGCCGCAGTACCCGACGTACGGCCCGGCCTACGGGATGCACCGGCTCACCGACCTCTCCGACTACCTGCGCGACGTCGTGCGCGCCCTCGGCGAGCAGGGGTTGAGCGTGCTGCAGATCCACCCCGAGTACGCCCCGGGCCAGTTCGAGGTCTCGGTCGCCCCCGAGGGCCCGGTCGGCGCCGCCGACACCGCCGTGCTGGTCCGGCACACCATCCGGGCCGTCTCCGCCAAGCACGGCCTGCGGACCTCCTTCGCCCCCGTGGTCGAGCCCGACGGGGTCGGCAACGGCGGGCACCTGCACGTCAGCCTCTGGCGGGACGGGCGCAACCTTGGCCACGGCGGCCCCGGGCCGCACGGCCTGACCGCCGAGGCCGAGGGCTTCGTCGCCGGGGTACTGGAGGCGCTGCCCGAGCTGCTGGTGCTGGGCTGCTCCAGCCCGGCCGGCTATCTGCGCCTGGTGCCCCAGCACTGGGCCGGCGCCTACCAGTGCTGGGGCCTGGAGAACCGGGAGGCCGCGCTGCGCCTGGTCACCGGCTCCACCGGGGAGCGCGCCGCAACCGCGAACGCCGAGGTCAAGTGCTTCGACGCGAGCGCCAACCCGTACCTGGCGGTCGGCGCGGTGCTCGCCGCGGGGTTGGCCGGGCTGGAGCAACGCCGGTCGCTGCCACCGGAGTTCACCGGCGATCCGGCCGCCGCCGAGCCGGGCACGGTGCCCCGGCTGCCGCAGAGCCCGGCCGAGGCGATCGCCGCCTACGAGCGCTCGGCGATGCTGCGCGAGGCGCTCGGCGATCCGCTGTACCAGGCGGTGCTGGCGGTGCGCCGGGCCGAGGCCGAGCAGTACGCGGCCGCCGGGCCCGAGGAGTTGATCGCGGCCACCCGCTGGCGGTACTGACCGGTGGCGGCCCGGCCGGAGGCTGCGGCACTGGAGGTCGCGGAGCTCGTCGACCACCACTGCCACAGCGTGGTGGCGGCCGAGCTCGCCGACGATGCCCTGGCCGGGCTGCTCACCGAGTCCGACCGCCCGCCCGCGCCAGGCTGTTCGCCCTTCGACAGCGCGATCGGCCTGGCGGTGCGGCGTTGGTGCCCGCCCGCGCTCGGCCTGCCCGCGCACACCCCGGCCGCCGACTACCTGGCCCGGCGGCGCGAGCTGGGCGCCGCCGAGGCCACCCGCCGGCTGCTCGCGGCCGCGGGGCTGGACACCTGCCTGGTGGACACCGGGCTGACCGCCGCGGCCGGCCGCGAGCTGCTGCCGCTGACCGAACTCGCCGAGGCCACCGGGGCGGTGGTGCGCGAGGTGGTCCGGCTGGAGACGGTCGCCGAGGCGGTGACGGCCGGCGCCGAGGACTGGCCGCGAGCCGTCGGCGAGGCACTCGCGGCGGCGGCCGCGGGCGCCGTCGCGGTCAAGTCGGTGCTCGCCTACCGGCACGGCCTGGCCGCCCCGGCCGAACGGCCCGCGCGCACCGCCGTGGTGGCCGCCGCCGGGGCCTGGCTGCACGGCGGCCGCGGCCGGCTGGCCGACCCGGTGCTGCTGCACCACCTGCTCTGGACGGCCGTGGACGTCTGCGCCGAGCTGGGCCTGCCGATCCAGCTCCACACCGGCTTCGGCGATCCCGACCTCACCCTGCACCGCGCCGACCCGTCCCTGCTGACCGACTTCGTCCGCGCCGCCGAGCCGAGCGGCGTCCCGCTGGTGCTGCTGCACGCCTACCCCTACCACCGGCAGGCCGCCTGGCTGGCCCAGGCCTTCCCGACGGTGTACACCGACCTCGGGCTGACGGCCTCCTACACCGGTCCGCGGGTGGCGGCCGTCCTCGGCGAGATGCTGGAACTGGCGCCGTTCGGCAAATTGCTGTTCTCCACCGACGCTTACGGGCTGCCCGAACTGTTCCTGGTGGGCACCGCCCAGTTCCGGCACGGACTGGGTGCGCTGCTGGCTGACTGGCAGGCGGACGACGCCTGTTCGGTGGCGGACGGGCAGCGCCTGGCGCGGATGATCGCCGCCGACAACGCGCGCCGACTGTACGCACTCTGATGTACGCGCTCTAGACCATCGGCTCGTTGGCGAACCATCACTTTTTAACAATCTTTACCTCTGTTGCCCCTGTTGAGCTGCGGACTCGTAAGCTCCAGTGTTGGTTGAGATGTGACGATTAGATGACTACCTCTTGCGCATATCAGCCAATATTCATTAACGTCCGGTCATTCCCAGCGCACCTGCCACACCGCAGCTGCCGCATGACGACTCGGGAGGGCCAACCCCAATGAGAGTTCCTCGGATCAGCCGGACCCGGTACGCGGCGGTGGGCGTCGTGCTCGCCACCGCCGGCGCCCTCGCGCTCCCGGCCGGCACCGCCGTCGCGGCGCCCACCGGCGACTCGACGACCGGTCCGCTGCTCAGCTACGTCGTCAACACCAAGGCCAACCACGGTCAGGTGCAGAAGGTCGAGAAGGCCATCACCGGCCTCGGCGGCACGGTGGTCCAGTCGTACGAGCAGATCGGCGTCGTGGTCGCCCGTTCGAACGACACCAAGTTCGCGGAGAAGCTGCGTCTGGCCAAGGGCGTCGACTCCGTCGGCGCCAGCCGCACCAAGGGCATCCTCGCCTCCGACCAGGGCAAGGCCGACGTCGCCGCCGAGCCCGTCGGTGCCGCCACGGACGGCCAGGAGCCGTACGAGCCCAACCAGTGGGACATGCGCCAGATCGGTGTCGACAAGGCGCACAAGATCTCGCTCGGCAGCCGCAACGTCACCGTCGGCGTGCTGGACTCCGGCATCGACGCCACCCACGAGGACCTGGCCGCCAACGTGGACGCCTCGCAGTCGGTCTCCTGCATCGACGGCAAGACGAACACGGACTGGAAGGCCTGGCAGCCCACCACCAGCGACCACGGCACCCACGTGGCCGGCACCATCGCCGCCGCCAAGAACGGCAAGGGCATCGTCGGCATCGCCCCGAACGTGAAGCTGGCCGCGGTCAAGGTCGTCGACGACGGCGGCTTCATCTACCCGGAGAACGCGGTCTGCGGCTTCGTGTGGGCCGGCGAGCACGGCTTCAAGGTGACGAACAACAGCTACTACGTCGACCCGTGGATGTTCAACTGCCCGAACGACAAGGACCAGGCCGCGATCACGGACGCCGTCCGTAAGGCCGTCGCGTTCTCGCAGCGCAAGGGCGTTCTCAACGTCGCCGCCGCGGGCAACGAGAACATCGACCTGGCGCACAAGACCACCGACGTCTCCAGCCCGGACGACACCACCCCCGGCACCCGCCCGGTCACCAACGACTGCCTGTCGCTGCCGACCGAACTGCCCGGTGTCATCGCGGTCTCCGCGGTGGGCGTCAACGGCGACAAGTCGTACTACTCCAGCTACGGCAAGGGCGTCGTGACCGTCGCCGCGCCGGGCGGTGACGCCCGCTTCCAGATCCCGAACACCCCGGACAAGAACGGTCGCATCCTGTCGACCATCCCGGGCAACAAGTACGGCTACATGCAGGGCACCTCGATGGCCACCCCGCACGTCACCGGTGTGGTCGCGCTGCTCGCCTCCACCTTCCCGTGGGCCAGCCCGGACGAGCTGACCGAGCTGCTGACCAACCAGGCCGAGTCCCACCCGTGCCCGACCGGCGCGTTCAACCCGGGCGGCGCCGGCCAGTGGAAGGCCACCTGTGAGGGCGGCGCGGACGACAACGGCTTCTACGGCGCGGGCATCATCAACGCCGAGAAGGCGGTCCAGTGGTGGCGCTGAGGCGCTGACCACCATGCGCTGAGCACTGAACGCTGAGCTGGGGAGCGGGGCCCATGGTCCCGCTCCCCAGTCGCGTTTGAGTACCCGTACTCAGGCCGCCGCCCCACCCGCGGAACAGGATGGATCCGTAACCAGCGGATTCACCACAGGAGTTGAGCGGCATGGCCGAGACCCTCCCCCGTACCCGGAACAGGCTCGCGCTGGCCCTGGGCGTGGGCCAGCTCCTCCTCGCCGCGCCGATGCTGATGCCTCTTGGCCTCGGTGCCTACATGGTCGGGGTGATGGCGTTCGCCAGCGGCGAGACCGGCGGACTGGTCTATCCACTGCTGGTGGTGCTGGGCCCGCTGCTGGGCCTGGGCGCCACGTTCCTGATCGCGCGGGTGCAGCAGCTGCACCGGGACGTGGCGTTCGCGTTGATCGGCTTCGGCCTGCTGGCCGGCACCGCGATCGAGTACCACTGGCTGGGCTAGGGCCCCGGCGCTCACTCGAAGTGGTGCTCCCAGACCGTCTCCACCGACGGCTTGCCGTGCAGGTCCGGCACCTCCCGCAGCCAGGCCGGCCGACCGGCCCGGGTACGTGCCGCCCGTCGTAGCTCCGCCTCGCGCATCTGCTCGGGGGTGGCGAAGCCCTCCGGCAGCCACTGCTCGGAGAGCACCACCCGGGCGGCCAGATGGGTGACGTAGGCGTGCCGGACGGCGTCCACCGAGTCGAAGCCGGGCTCGTCGGCCAGCCACTCGTCCGGGACCAGCGCGAGCACCTCCTCCAGCAGCTCCACGGTGACCAGCGGCCCGAGGTCCTCGTCGGCCAGCCGGACGTCCGGGGCCGAGCCGCCGAGCGCATGGGTGCTGAGGTCGTACCGCTTGCCGACCGAGGCCTCGGCGGTGGCCCAGCGGTGGTGGAAGATCAGCGCGGCGCCGTTGTCGATCAGCCAGAGCCGGTTGTGCCAGACCACCAGGTTGGGGTTGTGCACGGTGCGGTCGACGTTGCCGGTGAGCGCGTCCAGCCAGACCACCCGCCCGGCCTCGACGGAGTCCACCGGGATCATCCCCGGCCGGTAGTCCCGCGAGCCGGGCAGCAGGTCCATCCCGAGGTTGAGGCCGGCGCTGGCCTTGAGCATGTCCTGGATCTCGGCGTCGGGCTCGTCCGCGGCCACCACCGGGTCGAAGTCCACCAGTCGCAGCTCCGGCACCCGCAGCCCCAGCCGCCGGGCCAGCTCGCCGACGATCACCTCGGCCACCAGCGCCTTGCGGCCCTGGGCGGCGCCGGTGAACTTGACCACGTACGTTCCCAGGTCGTCGGTCTCCACCACCCCGGGCACCGAGCCGCCGGCCCGCAGCGGGTCCACGTAGCGCAGCGCAGTCACCAGATCGAGCACACCGGCCACCCTATCCCGCCGCGTCGCGGCCGCGCCCCTGTGATTGTCTTGCCGGGAGAGCGGTACGGAGAGCGGTACCCACCACACGAGGAGAGCAAGGTCATGGGACAGGTGCAGGCCACCACCGAGCGGGTCTACGACGCCACCCCCGAGCGGGTGTACGAGGCGCTGGCCGACTACCAGGTGACCCGCCCCAAGCTGCTGCCCGCGCAGTACAGCGAGTACGAGGTCCGGGTCGGCGGCACCGGCGCCGGCACCCAGGTGCACTGGAAGCTGCAGGCCACCGAGAAGCGGGTGCGCGACTGCCTGTTCACCGTCTCGGCGCCCAAGCCCGACCAGCTGGTGGAGAAGGACGCCAACTCCAGCATGGTGATCGCCTGGACCGTCGCCGCCGCCGGCGAGGGCCGCACCAAGGTCACCGTGACCGCCACCTGGCAGGGCGCGACCGGCATCGGCGGCTTCTTCGAGCGCACCTTCGCGCCCAAGGGCCTGAACCGGATCCACGACCAGGTGCTGGCCAACCTGGCCGCCGAGGTCCGCTGAGCCCCTCCCGGATACCGACGGAATCCGAAGGATCGCCGACACGGCTCCGATGGTTCCGGTGAATCAGGGAAATCGCCCGGAATTCCGAGCGATCCGTCCACCTGTACGAGCCGAAAGCCGTACGGGTGGACGGCCCACCACCTCCGGGTGACGCGTGCCGTCCGGTTCCGGGGAGCCATCCTAGGCTCGCCGCCGTGCATATGACGATCCTTCACATTTCGCAGCCGGTGGACGGCGGAGTCGCCCGCGTCGTCGTCGACCTGGTCCGGGGGCAGCGCGAGGCCGGACACCGGGTGCTGGTCGCCTGTCCGTCCGGCGGCCGGCTCGCCGAGGAAGCGGCCGCGGTGGGCGCGCTGGTCCAGGACTGGCCCGCCGAGCGCTCGCCCGGCCCGTCCACCGCCGCCGAGGCCTGGCGGCTGCGCCGGATCGTCCGGGCCGCCGCGCCCGACGTGGTCCACCTGCACAGCGCCAAGGCCGGGCTGGCCGGCCGGCTGGCCGTGCGCGGCGCGGTGCCGACCGTCTTCCAGCCGCACGCCTGGTCCTTCGCCGCCGTGGACGGCCCGCTGGCCGCGGCGACCCTGCGCTGGGAGCGCTTCGCGACCCGCTGGGCGCACCGGCTGCTGTGCGTCAGCGTCCAGGAGCGGGCCGACGGCGTGGCCGCCGGGGTGCACGCCGACTGGGCGGTGGTGCCCAACGGCGTGGACGTGCGCCACTACGCACCCGCCGACCGCCGGGCCGCCCGGATCGCGCTCGGCCTGGACCTGGAGGCCCCGCTCGCGGTCTGCGTCGGGCGGCTGTGCCGGCAGAAGGGTCAGGACGTGCTGCTGGCCGCCTGGCCGGAGGTGCTGCGCCGGGTGCCGCGGGCCCGGCTGGCGCTGGTCGGCGGCGGGCCGGACCAGCAGCGGACCGCGGAGCTGGTGCGGGGGTCGGCCGAGCCGTCCCGGGTCAGGCTGGTCGGGGACGTGCCGGATCCGCGCCCGTGGCTGGCGGCGGCCGACCTGGTGGTGCAGCCCTCGCGCTGGGAGGGCATGGCGCTGGCCCCGCTGGAGGCGATGGCGGCCGCCCGTCCGGTGCTGCTGACCGATGTGCCGGGGGCGCGTGAGTGCCTGCCGCAGACGGCGCGCGCGCAGGCGGTGGTGCCGCCGGAGGACGTGACCGCGCTCGCCACCCGGATGGCGGAAGCGCTGTCCGATCCGATCGAGTGCGAGCGACGCGGTGCCCGTCTGCGTGACCACGTGGTCGCCCGCCATGACGTCCGGACCGTGGTCGAACAGGTGGACGTCCTCTACCGCCATTTGCTGGGTGCCGGTCCGGCCGCGGGGCGGCGACGGGCCCGTATCCCAGAGCGGATCTGATCGTTTCACATGCCGTGAATGCCCGCCGAATCAGGCGCTGCCGTATTCGCATCCCCAACCGGACAAGGGGAGGGGCGTTGAATCCGAAATACCTATTAATGGGCGGCTGGAATGAAACGGCAAGTCAACCTCCAGCCCCCATGGTCGGATTCGGTATTGTCGGATTTTGCCTGCTTCGTTTCGATTTCATCCTGGACATTCGCGCCAGAGCCCATCGTGACCGCGTCCCGTGCGACCGGCCGTTCCGTGATCGGCCCCGACGCGGGAGGGCCGAAAGCCGCCAGCGGTTGCAGGTGCTGTCAGGACCGCGCTCGCCGGGCCGGGGCGGCCGCCCGACGCCCACCGGTGCCGGGGCACCGTCACCCCGGGCACACAGCAGGGGAGTTCGTGCGCTGATGACCATTGACCACGACAGTGTGCCGCGATCCGGTGGGCCCCTGGCCGGCCCGCGCCGGCCCGCCACCGGGCTGCTCGACCGGCCGGCCGGATCGGCGCACACCCGGGCGGTGCCGCCGCCCCGCCCGCACCCCAGGGCGGTCCGCTCCCTGCTCGCCCTGCCGCTCGCACTGGTCCAGGTCGACGCGATCGCGCTGTGCACCGCCACCGGCATCGCCAACCGGGCCGTCGACCCGGCCGTGCCGCTCGCCCCGCTGGTCGGCGTCCCCGCCGTCCTGCCGCTGCTCCTGCTGCTCAACCTGGCCGGCGGCCTGTACCGTGCCCGGCTCACCCTGTCCGTCCTGGACGAGCTGCCCGCGCTGGCCGTCCGGGCCGTGGTCGCCACCGCCTTCGCGGTCACCCTGGCCGGCTGCCTGGACGGCCGCTGGCCCGACTGCGGCCCGGCCACCCCGGCCCGCCTCACCGTCCTGCTCGGCGCCCAGCTGCCGATCGCCGCCGTCGGCCGGGCCGTCCTCTACCACCTGGTCCGGCGGATCCGCCGCGGTCGCCCCAGCCCCGCCCTGGTGCTCGGCGCCGGCCGGCTCGGCCGCAAGGTCGCCACCGTCCTGAGCGAGCACGGCGAGTACGGGATGCGCCCGGTCGGCTTCCTGGACGCCGACCCGCCGCTACTGGTCGGCGACACCGCTCTGCCCGTCCTCGGCGGCCGCGAGGTGCTGGAGCGCGAGGTCCGCCGGCACCGGGTCCAGCACGTGATCGCCACCGCCGGAGCCGCCGACGAGGCCGAGACCGCCGCCGCCCTGCGCGACGCCGTCCGGCTCGGCTGCCAGGTCTGGCTGGTGCCCGCGCTGCGCGAGTACGGTTCGCTGCCGACCGCCCCGATCGCCGGCGGCGACCACCTGTGGGGCTTCCCCTGCCTGCGGGTCGGCCGCCCGGCCATGGGCCGCCCCGGCTGGGCGGCCAAGCGCGCCCTGGACGTCACCGCCGCCGGCCTCGGCCTGCTGCTGCTCGCCCCCGTCCTGGTGCTCTGCGCCCTCGCCGTCCGCTTCGACACGGGCCCCGGCGTGCTCTTCCGCCAGCAGCGCACCGGGCTGGACGGCCGGCTCTTCACCGTCCTCAAGTTCCGCACCCTGCGCCCCAGCAGCGAGCACGAGGCGGCGACCCGCTGGAACATCTCCCAGGACCACCGGATGGGCGCCGTCGGCCGCCTGCTGCGCAAGAGCTCGCTGGACGAGCTGCCGCAGCTGTGGAACGTCCTGCGCGGCGACATGAGCCTGATCGGCCCGCGCCCCGAACGCCCCTACTTCGTCATGCGGTTCAGCCAGGCCTACCCCGAGTACGCCGACCGGCACCGCGTCCCGGTCGGACTCACCGGCCTCGCCCAGGTGAACGGCCTGCGCGGGGACACCTCGATCGAGGACCGGGCCCGCTTCGACAACCGCTACATCGAGAGCTGGAGCTTCTGGCAGGACGTCAAGATCCTGTGCCGTACCGCGGCCCTGATGCTCCACCCGGACGGGAGCTGACCCGCGTGGAGCTGACCTTCCCCGCCGACCGCGCTCCGAGCGCCCCGGGGGCGAGCGGGCGAGCAGCGGTCTTACGGCGGGCCCTGCCCGCGCTCGCGGACCGGCCCAGCCTGCTGGCCGCGGCCACCGTCCTGCTGGTCTGCGTGCCCACCGGCGAGAAGGACGTCACCGCCGCCGTCCACGTCACCGCCGCCGACCTCGCCTCGCTCGCCCTGGTCACCCTCACCGCGCTGAACCTGCTGCGCGGCAGACTGCCCGTGCTCAGCCGCGCCACCTGCGTGCTGTTCGGCGGGATCGTGGTCGCCGCCGCGGTCGCCACCGTCGGCTCGATCGACCCGGCCACCAGTGTCACCGGCTTCGTCCGGCTCACCCAGGTCTTCGTCCTGGTCCCCGCCGGGGTGCTCTGCTCGCTGCGCGACCGCACCGACCAGCGCCTGGTCCTCGGCTCCTTCGTGCTCGCCGCGCTGATCCAGGGCGTGGTCGGCGCCCACCAGTACCTCACCCGCACCGGCGCCTCCTACACCGGCCAGCCGATCCGGGCCGTCGGCACCTTCGGCGCGCTGGACATCATGGCGATGTCCACCGTGGTCAGCTACGGGCTGCTCGCCGCCCTCGCCCTGGCGCTCGGCGAGCGCGGTCCCGGGGGAAACGTCCGGCTGCGGCGGGCGATGTTCGCCGCAGCCGCCTTCCTCGCCTTCCCGCTCGCCGTCTCCTTCAGCCGTGGCAGCTGGATCGCCACCGGCGTCGCCGCCACCGTCCTGCTGCTGCGCGTCGACGCCCGACTGCTGGTGCGCGGCGCCGTCCTCGGCCTCGCCGCCGCGGTCGTCCTGGTCGGCGGCCTCGGCCTCGGCGCCTCCGGCGTCACCGAACGCCTCAGCTCGATCGGCTCCGTCTCCGCCGCCCCCGACCAGTCCGTCTCCGACCGCTACGACCTGTGGGCCACCGCCGGGCGGATCTGGCAGGACCACCCCGTGCACGGCGCCGGACCGAAGGCCTTCCCGAAGCTGCGCGACAGCCACGCCCCGCTGCGGCTGTCCTCCGGCAGTGACGCCGCCGACTCCACCATCGGCTTCCAGCGCGAGCCGCTGCTCTCCCCGCACAACATGTACTTCCTGGTGCTCAGCGAGCAGGGCCTGATCGGCATCACCGCCTACGCCGCGCTCTTCCTCGGCCTGCTGCTCGGCTGCCTGCGGCACCGCCGCGGCCCGGCGCCGGCCGCGCTCGCCCTGCTCACCTGGGTGCTGGTCGACTTCCTGTACGCCGACATCGGCGGCACCACCACCGTGCTGACCTCCGTCGTCCTCGGCCTCGCCGCCCGCGCGGCCGTCCAGGGGGCGGACCGCCCCTTCGGATCGGAGGCGAGTGGGCGATGACGCTGTGACCACCGACCGGCCGGCCGTGCTCGCCTCCACCCTCCCGGCCCCGCGCAGCGCCCCCGTCCCGCCGCCGCCGCCCGGGCGCGCCCCGGCGCCCCGGCGCGGCTTCCTCGCCAAGGCCTTCGGCATCACCGCCGTGCTCAGCGCGGCCGGCTCCGGCCTCGGACTGCTGCGCGACCTCCTGCTGGCCCGCTACTTCGGCGCCAACCAGGGCACCGACGCCTTCCTGGTCGCCTGGACCGTCCCCGAGACGGCCGCGCCGCTGCTGATCGAGGACGCCATGTCCTTCCTCATGGTGCCCGCCTTCGCCCTCGCCCTGGTGCTGCGCGAGGAGGACCCGGACGCCCCCGACCCGGTCCGCCAGCTGGTCCGCGCCACCCTGCCGTGGCTGCTGCTCGCCCTCAGCGGCCTCGCTCTGGCCGCCGCGCTCGGCGCCCCCCAGCTGGTCGAACTGCTCGCCCCCGGCCTGCCCGACCCGGGCCTGGCCGTCGACTGCACCCGGATCACCGCGATCACCGTGCTGCCGTTCGGACTGGTCGGCTACCTGGCCGCCGCGCTGCGCGCCCACCACTGCTTCACCGCCCCGGCCGGCATCTACGTCGCCTACAACCTCGGCATCCTGGCCCTGCTGCAAGGCTTCCACGGCCACCTCGGCGTCCGCTCCGCCGCCTTCGGCGTCGCGCTCGGCAGCCTGCTGATGGCCGGCCTGCTGACCGGCCCGTTCCTGCGCCGACTGCGCCGGGGCCAGGCCGCGACCGGCCGCAACCGGCGCTCCCGCCGCACCCTGGTGCCGATGCCGCTGGCCCTGCTGCCGGTGGCGGCCTTCACCCTGACCCGGCAGGCCCAGGTCTTCGTCGAGCGCTACCTCGGCTCGGCCCTGCCGCCCGGCACCATCTCGCACCTCAACTACGCCGCCAAGGTCTCCCAACTCGCCATGACGGCGGGCATCCTGATCTGCACCGTCACCTTCCCGCTGGTCGCCCGGGCGCTCGCGGCCGGGGACCTCACCGCCGCCCGGGACCGGGTCGAGAAGGACCTCGGTCAGGCCGCGGCGGTGGTCCTGCTCGGCACCGCCTTCCTGATGGCCTGCGCCCCCTCGGTGGTCTCGCTGCTGTTCGAGCGCGGTGCCTTCGGCCCCCGCGACACCGCCGCCACCGCCGACGTCATCCGGGTGTACAGCTTCGGGCTGCCCGCCCAGGCGCTGACCGGCGTGATGATCCGCCCGTACTTCTCGCTGCGCCCGGTGGTCCGCCGGGCCGACGACCCGCGCACCGAGGACGGCGGCCGCCGACTGCTGGACTGGTACCCGGCCGCCGCGATGGTGCTCGGCCTCGGCGTCACCGTCGCGGTCGGCCTGCTCGCCACGAGCCGCTTCGGCGCCCTCGGCCTCGCCGCGGGAAACGCCGCCGGGATCACCACCACCTCGGTGCTGCTGCTGCGCGGCCTGGTGCTGCGCGGCATCCCGCTGGGGCTGCGCCGAGTGCTCGGCGGCCACGCACGGCTGGTCGTCGCCGCTGCCGGGGCCACCGTGCTCGGCACCGCCGTGGCGGACCTGGCCGACGATCCGCTGCTCTCGACCCTCCTCGGGGGCCTCACCGTGGCGCTGGCCTTCGCCGCCCTCGGCACCGGTCTCGGTGCCCGCGAGGTGCGCGGCCCGGTCCTGGCCGCCGCCCGGGCCCTGAACCCGCCGACCGGGCCTCTGAACCAGCAAACCGGGCCTCCGGACCCGCCAACCGTCGCCGATGAAGGGAAGCTTCCCCATGGACAATGAACGGGGAACCGTCCGTTCGGCCCAGGCGGGCGTCACCAACGCCCCGCCCGACCGGGCGCGACTGCCCAGGAGCCGCCGTCCGGTCGGCGAACCGACCGCCCCCGGCTCCTCCTCGCCGTGGATCCTGATGTACCACTCGGTGGCGGTCGAGGAGGAGGATCCCTACCAACTCACCGTCAGCCCCGAGCGGTTCGCCGAGCAGATCGCCTGGCTGCACCGGCGCGGGCGGCGCGGGGTCTCGGTCCGCGAGCTGATGCGGGCCCGGGCCCAGGGCCGGGGCGACAGACTGGTCGGCCTGACCTTCGACGACGGCTACGCCGACTTCGCCCGCTACGCCGTACCGATTCTGCAGGCGTACGGCTTCACCGCCACCGCGTACGTGGTCGCCGACCTGCTCGGGCAGGACAACGGCTGGGACACCGAGGGCCCGCGCAAGGAGCTGCTCACCGTCGAGGAGGTCACCGAACTCGCCGCCTCCGGCTGGGAGATCGGCTCGCACGGTCTCGGCCACCAGGCGCTGCCCGGCCTGCCCGCCGACGTCCTCGCGATGCAGACCCGGGAGAGCCGGCGCCTGCTGGAGGAGGTGGTCGACGGCCCCGTCACCGGCTTCTGCTACCCGTACGGCGCCGTCGACCTGCCCGCCGCCCTGGCCGTGCGCGACGCCGGGTACGACTACGCCTGCGCCATCGCCCACTCCCCGCTCACCGGCCGCTTCGCCCTGCCGCGCTGCTACGTCGGCGACCGCGACGGCACCTGGCGGCTGCGCGCCAAGAAGGGCCGGCACCAGCTGCGCGACGCCGTCGCCGAGCTGCGGCGTGTTCGCAAGGGGGGTCGGACGTGAAGGTCCTGCACATCGTCACCGGGCTCGCCTCCGGCGGTGCCGAGCGCCAACTCCAGCTGCTGCTGAGGCACTTGCCGCCGCACCAGCGGTGTGAGGTGCTCGCCCTGACCAATCCCGGCGCGGTCGCCGACGCGCTGCGCGCCGACGGCGTGACCGTCCACCACCTCGGCATGCGGGGCAACCGGGACCTCGGCGCGCTGCCCCGGCTGGTCCGGCTGGTCCGGGCCGGCCGCTACGACGTGGTGCACACCCACCTCTACCGGGCGCAGCTGTACGGCCGGCTGGCCGCGCGGCTGGCCGGGGTGCGCGCGGTGGTCTCCACCGAGCACTCGCTGCACGCCGGGGTGATCGAGGGCCGACCGGTCACCCGGGGCGTCAAGGGCCTCTACCTGGCGGCCGAGCGGCTCGGCTGCACCACCGTCGCGGTCTCCCGCCAGGTCGCCCAGACCCTGCGCTCCTGGGGCGTCCCGCCGGACCGGATCGAGCTGATCCCCAACGGCATCGACGCCGCCGGCTACCGCCGCCCGCCCGCCGAGCGGACCGCCGTCCGCCGCCGGGTGCGGGCCGAACTCGGGCTGCCGGAGGGCGGCTGGGTGGTCGGCGCGGTCGGCCGGCTGGTCCCCGGCAAGCGCTTCGAGGTGCTGCTGGAGGCGCTGGTCGAGCTCGACCCGGCCACTCGGCTGGTGCTGGTCGGCGAGGGCTCCGAGCGCGCCGCGCTGGAGCGGCGGGCCGCCGAACTCGGTGTCCGGGAGCGGCTGGTGCTCACCGGCGAGCGCGACGACGTGCCCGACCTGCTGGCCGCGATGGACGTGCTGGTCGCCCCCTCCACCGCGGAGACCTTCGGCCTCGGCGTTCTGGAGGGCCTCGCGGCCGGGCTGCCGGTGCGGCACAGCGCCTGCCCGGCGCTGGACGAACTGCCGCCCAGCGCCGCCCCGCAGGCCCGCCGCATCCCCTCGGAGCCCGCCGCGTACGCCGCCGCGCTGCGCGACCTGCGGCAGCTGAGCGGCCACACCGCCGACCCGCTGCCGAACCCGCCGGCCGTCGGTCACTACGACATCGCCCGGGTCGCCGCCGACCTGGGCGCCCTCTACGACCGGCTGGCCCGCGTCTGACCGCCCGCCGCCGGTACCGCCGTCCCATACCCAAGGAGCCACACCCATGACCACACCGCGCCGAAGCGCCCGTCACCTGGTCCGCCGCTGGTGGCCGGTGGCGCTCGCGGTGCCGCTGGGCGCCGCGGCCGGCGCCGGGTACGCCGTCCTCTCGCACCCCTCGTACTCCGCCACCGCCTACGTCCTCGTGGTGCCGCAGAACCCGGGGGAGGCGGCGACCGCGACCAACTTCGCCCAGGCCTACGGGCGGTTGGCGGGCCAGTCGCAGGTGCTCGCGGTCGCGGCCGCCGAGACCGGCCACACCCGGGGCGAGCTGGAGTCCCTGGTGTCGGGGACGACCTCCCCGGACGCGCCGATGATCGAGATCACCGGCACCGGGAAGCGCGCCCAGGAAGCCGCCCGGACCGCCGACGCGGTGGCCGGCTCGCTGGTCTCCTTCGCCAACACCAGCAGCAAGGACACCAACGTCCGGCTGGTGACGCTGGCCCCGGCCGCCGAGCCGGACAAGCCGACCACGCCCTCCGGCAAGCTGGACGTCGCGGTCGGCGCCGCGGCCGGGGTGCTGCTCGGGTCGCTGGTGATGATGACCCGCCGCCGCGGCGGGGCCGCCGCCGAGCCCGAGGCCGTCGAGAGCGTCGAGACCGCCGCGACTCCGCAGGCCCCGCAGGCCGCCGAGCCGGCCGAGGCCCCGGCCACCCCCCGCCCGCGCAGCGGGGAGCAGGACGCCGAGGCCGAGCCCCGGCCCCAGTCGAAGCGTGAGGCGAAGGCCGAGCCGAAGAGCGACGCCGAAGCCGTGGCCGAGCCCGGGTCGAAGGCCGGGTCCGGGGCCGCCGCCAAGCCCTCGGTCAGGGAGAAGGCCGCCGCCGGGAGCAAGCGATGAGCACCGAGGCCCGCGCCGCCGGCCTGTTGGCCCAGTCAGCGGCGCCGGCCTGGAGCACCGAGCTGCGCCGCGAGGACGACGCCCTGGACACCCTCGCCGAGGAGTGGGACGACCTGACAGCCCGCTGCCGGACCGCCACCTTCTTCCAGGCCGCCGCCTGGCAGCGCTCCTGGTGGCGTCACTACGGCCGCCCCGGCGCGCTGCTGGTGGTGCTGGTCCGCCGGGACGGCCGGCTGGTCGGCGCGGGCGCCTTCATGCGGCGCCCCGGCCCGTTCGGCGGCCTGACCGGCCTGGGCGCCGGGCTGGTCGACTACGGCGACATCCTGCTCGACGACGAGTGCGCCGACCGGGCCGCCGCCGAGTTCGCCGCCGCCCTCCCGCTCACCCGGCCCTGGCACTGGCTGGAGCTGCGTGAGGTCCACCCCGAGGCGGCGGTGCAGCGGGTGTACGAGTACTGGCGCGGGTCCCGCCGGCGCTACCAGGACTCGCTCTGCCAGTACCTCCCGGCCGTCCCGATGGAGCGGCTGCTCAAGCGGGTGCCCGGCAAGACCGCCCAGCGCAGCCGGGTGAAGATGCGCAAGATCGCCGAGGCCGGGGTGCAGGTGCGCTCCACGCCGGCGGCCGAGGTGCCCGCCGCGCTGGAGGGGCTGCTGCGGCTGCACTTCCTGCAGTGGCAGGACCGCGGTGTCACCCCCGAGCACCGGACCGAGCGCTTCGCCCGGCACCTGTCCGAGTCCACCACCGGGCTGGTCGCCACCGGTCGGGCGGCCGTCCACCAGTTCCACCTGGACGGCGAACTGGTCGCGGTGAACCTGCTGCTGCTCTGCCCCTCCTTCGGCGGGCTGTACCTGTACGGCGCCCATCCGGCGCTGCGCGAGCGGCTGGACATCGCCGGGCTGCTGTTCGGCGCCGCCCTGGACGAGACGGTCGGCGCGGGCATCCCGGTGCTCGGCCTGATGCGCGGCCAGGAGCCGTACAAGCAGCGCTGGCGGCCGGACCAACTCCACAACCAGCGGCTGCTGTTGGGTCCGGCGGGGGCGGCCCCGGCGGCCGGCGCCCGGGCCGGGGTGGTGCACGCCCGGCAATCGGCGGCGCACCTGCTGCGCACCCGCTTCCCCAAGCTGAGGGAGGCCCTGCTGGCCCGCCGCCGCGACTGAGCGCCGACCCCGCCGGCCGCTCACCGCCGCGAGGGCGTCCCGGCCGAGGACGGGCTCGCCGCCGCGCCCGGCACTGCGGGGGCGCCCGGCGCGGTGGGCGGGGTCGGCCGCGCCGGCAGGGTCGGTAGGACCGGCAGGGTCGGCAGGGTCGGTAGGGCCGGGGCGTTCGGCGCCACCGGCACGATCGGGACGGGGGGCGCCGACGGCACCACCGCCGGCGCCCCCTTGGAACCGGACATCAGCTGCTTGAACGCGGCGGTCGAGCGCGGATTGCTCTTGCACTGGTAGAAGCCGTGCGGGCAGTAGTCGGTGACGGTCTGGTAGGCGGTGTCGTGGGTGCGCATCCACTCGACCATCCGCCGGACGAACTCGGGGTTGTCGCCGTTGCGGAACAGTCCCCACTCCGGGTACGAGACCGGCTTGCCGTGCTTGGCGGCGAACTCCACCTGGTCCTGCAGGCCGTACGGCTCGCGCACGTAGTCGTCGAAGTCGCTCCCGGCCGGCTGGTCGTAGCTGTCCATGCCGATGATGTCGACCACGTCGTCGCCGGGGTAGCACTTGGTCCACGGGATCGCGTCCAGGCCCCGGGTCGGGTTGAAGTCGAAGCGGAACCGCTGCCCGGGCACCGAGCGCATCACCCCGACGATCCGCCGCCAGTACGCCTTCCACGCGGCGGGGTCGGGCTTGCAGCGGTGGGTGTAGGTGATGCCGTTCATCTCCCAGCCGAGGGTGAGGACGGTGTCCGAGCCGCCGAGCGCGACCAGCCGGCGGGCGAGCCGGAGGAAGTGGCTGTCGAAGTCCCCGCGGCTGCCCTGGGTGAGCAGCTTGGCGACCTCGCCGTCCGGTACGTTCGCCTCGCTGGGCACCAGCATCGGCACGCCGAGCACCAGCATCCGGGACGGGTCGGCCAGTCGCCACTGCGACCACATGCCGAGCACGATCGGCTCGCCCTCGATGTCGGTCCAGCCGTTGCCCGCCAGATAGGTGTGGCCGACCTGCATGTTGGCGTCGCCGAGCCAGCGCGCGTACGTGCCGATCTGCGGGATGTAGTTGTCCCAGGAGCCGACGAAGGCGCCGAACGGCGGCTCGTGCCTCGGCCGCTGGACCGGGGGGCGGGGGGCGGCGCCGCGCGGCTCGAAGGCGTCCGAGGAGAGGGCGTGCCGCTCGGCCTGGCCGAGCGGCGTCCCGGCCGGGACGCTGGCCGTGGCCGTCAGCAGCAGAGCGGCGGCGGCCAGCGTCAGACGGCCGATTCGCATGGTCTCTCCTCCGGGCGTCGCGAGCGGGCGGACGGTGACGACGGGGACGGACCGTGGCGTCCCGCTCGCCGACAGTAGGGCTGCCGGAGGGGAGAAAAGCCGAATGTCACCCTAAAGTGGGCGGTAATCGAACGCCGTCTGCCGCAACACCCGACCGGGGGCGTCCGTGTATCAGCTCTGTAACGTTCCGACCGGGCCTGCGCGGCCTACCGCCGAGCGCCCGGCCACCCGGCCGAGGGCCCGACGACGCAGGTGGGCGGGTGGGCGTACGGGACGGGCGTGCGCGGCGGGCAGCGCGGCCGACACCATGCGCGAGCGGCGAATCCGGGCTGACTCGCCCGCCCGGTGAAAGGTACGCTCCGGCCGTGTCCTGGAAGCCGCCGCGTGTACTCACCCCCCGGTCGATCCTGCCTGCCCTGGCGGTGATGCTGGTCCTTGCGGCCGGTGCGGCGGCGCACGCGAACAAGCCGGTGCCGTTCGGCGACCGGGTGGCGGGGCCGGGCGACGCCGAGGCGACCCCGGTGAACTCGCAGTCGGTCAACTCGGCCGACCTGGACCTCAAGGTGGTCGGCCCCGCGCTGGAGGCCTACCACAAGACGACCGGCGACCGGGCCTGGTCGTACCGCCGCGAGGGCGCCGAGGCGCTCTACGTGGCGATGGCCGGCGACAACGCGATCGTGGTCTGGGACGACGGCCTGGTCACCTCGGTGCGCCCGGGCGACCACGAGGTGCGCTGGCACCGCGCGGTGCCGGGCCTCGCGGACTACCTGCGCGCCGACGGCGAGCCCGGCGCCGACAAGCGCACCGAGGCCCAGCGCAAGCAGACCGCCGTGCAGCGGGCGGCCGCCGCGCTGCACACCGTCCAGCGGAACGGCTCGCCCTGGCTGGCCGTGGTGACGCCTAACCTGACCATGGGCCTGCGCGACGCCGACGGCGACCTGCGCTACAACGACCGGCCCTCCAACGGCTGCCTCTACGACCCGCTGCGCACCGTCCACACGGACTACGCGGTGCTCATCCCGCGCAGCTGCACCAACAGCAGCGGGCTGGCCGTCTCCGGCGGCATCACCGGCTACCGGCTGGACAGCAACGGCTGGGCGATGAGCACCGGCCCGGCGGCGGCCATCAAGGTGCTGGACACCAGCCGGGTGGAGATCACCGACGGCCCGATCGTCCCGGCCAGGGTGTTCGACACCAAGGCGGCCGCGCCCGAGACGGCCTGCGGCGCCCTGGACGCCCCGTTCGCCGCGGTGCGCCCGCAGGGCGGCTGCGCCGACCCGTCGGCGAGCCCGACCGCGGACGCCCCCGCCGCCGCGGCCACCCCGGCGGCCGACCAGCCGACGGCCCCGGCAGTCTCCGCGACCGACCAGCCGGCTACTGCTGCGCCGCAGCAGTAGCCGAGGCGCATCGGGTACCCCAGGGCGGTAGCCCCCTGGGGCGTTCGGCGTGGCCCGGTAGACTGGCCGCCATGGCTATCTTCTCCGGGCAATAGCGGGCGGCGGCGCCCCTTCCACCGCGCCGACCGCCGATGAAGCCCCCTTCCCGCTGCCCGGGCCCGGACCCGGCCGCCCGCCCACGTCCCAGGAGTAGTTCCCAGCCATGATTTCCGCCAACGCCCTTGAGCTGCGCGCCGGTGCCCGGGTCCTGATCGAGTCCGCGAGCTTCAAGGTCGCCGCCGGCGACCGGATCGGCCTGGTCGGTCGCAACGGCGCCGGGAAGACCACGCTCACCAAGGTGCTGGCCGGCGAGGGCCTGCCGGCCGCCGGTACCGTCACCCGTTCGGGCGAGGTCGGCTACCTCCCGCAGGACCCGCGCACCGGCGACCTGGACGTCCTCGCCAAGGACCGCATCCTCTCCGCCCGCGGCCTCGACACCGTGCTGAAGAAGATGCGCGAGAACGAGGACCGGATGGCCAACGGCAAGGGCGCCACCCGGGACAACGCGATGAAGAAGTACGCCCGGCTGGAGACCGAGTTCCTCACCAAGGGCGGGTACGCCGCCGAGGCCGAGGCCGCCACCATCGCCGCCGCGCTGGGCCTGCCGGACCGCATCCTCGGCCAGCCGCTGCACACCCTCTCCGGTGGTCAGCGCCGCCGCGTCGAGCTGGCCCGGATCCTGTTCTCGGACTCCGACGTGCTGCTGCTCGACGAGCCCACCAACCACCTGGACGCCGACTCGATCGCCTGGCTGCGGGACTTCCTGAAGACCTACAAGGGTGGCTTCATCGTCATCTCGCACGACGTCGAACTGGTCGAGACGGTCGTCAACAAGGTCTTCTACCTTGACGCCAACCGGTCCGCCATCGACGTCTACAACATGGGCTGGAAGCAGTACCAGCAGCAGCGCGAGGACGACGAGAAGCGCCGCAAGCGCGAGCGCGCCAACGCGGAGAAGAAGGCCGCGACGCTGAACGCGCAGGCCGACAAGATGCGCGCCAAGGCGACCAAGACGGTGGCCGCGCAGAACATGGCCCGCCGTGCCGAGAAGCTGCTCTCCGGGCTGGAGCAGGTGCGCCAGAGCGACAAGGTCGCCAAGCTGCGCTTCCCGGATCCGGCCCCCTGCGGCAAGACCCCGCTCACCGCGGCCGACCTGTCCAAGTCCTACGGCTCGCTGGAGATCTTCACCGGCGTGGACCTGGCGATCGACCGCGGCTCCCGGGTCGTCGTGCTCGGCCTCAACGGCGCCGGCAAGACCACCCTGCTGCGGATGCTGGCCGGGGTGGAGAAGCCGGACACCGGCGAGGTGATCCCGGGCCACGGCCTGAAGATCGGCTACTACGCGCAGGAGCACGAGACGCTCGACCCGGACCGTACCGTCCTGGAGAACATGCGCTCGTCCGCGCCGGACACCGACCTGGTGCAGATCCGGAAGATCCTCGGCTCGTTCCTGTTCTCCGGCGACGACGTCGACAAGCCGGCCGGGGTGCTCTCCGGTGGTGAGAAGACCCGTCTGGCGCTGGCCGCCCTGGTGGTCTCCTCCGCCAACGTGCTGCTGCTGGACGAGCCCACCAACAACCTCGACCCGGCCAGCCGCGAGGAGATCCTGAGTGCGCTGCGCGAGTTCAGCGGCGCGGTCGTGCTGGTCACCCACGACGAGGGCGCGGTCGACGCGCTCCAGCCGGAGCGGATCATCCTGCTGCCGGACGGGGTGGAGGACCTCTGGAGTCCGGCCTACGCCGATCTCGTCAACCTGGCCTGACCGGAAGTAGACGCCGCATCCGCTTTTTGGACCAGAAAATCCAGTCCTCTCGGCGTGTCCGGGAATGAAGTAGACCCGGATTCCGTTTAAGGACTTCCTGTCGGCCCGTCATCCGATCGTGGTCGGGCCGACACTGCTGATCAGCCCTTTCACGGCGAACGGCGGCACCCGCCCGGGGGCGTGCACTCTGCGTGAGCGCCCTGATGCGCTCGGATCACCACCGCAGGACCACGCATTTGCGACATCGACCTTGTCGAATGGGTGGCCAGGACGCGGTGGATGGGTGATCATGGGAATCTGACCGAGCAACGCTACGAGGAGGCACGGGTGGCCGAGACTCTGAAAAAGGGCAGCCGGGTGACCGGTGCCGCGCGTGAGAAGCTCGCGGCCGATCTCAAGAAGAAGTACGACTCCGGGGCGAGCATTCGCGCTCTCGCGGAGGAGACCGGTCGTTCGTACGGCTTCGTGCACCGGATGCTGAGCGAGTCCGGAGTGATCCTCCGGGGCCGCGGTGG
Source organism: Kitasatospora sp. NPDC058190 (assembly GCF_042883685.1). Classification (NCBI taxonomy): domain Bacteria; kingdom Bacillati; phylum Actinomycetota; class Actinomycetes; order Kitasatosporales; family Streptomycetaceae; genus Kitasatospora; species Kitasatospora sp. NPDC058190. The sequence goes on along the minus strand of NZ_JBHVVI010000018.1, from coordinate 4,643 downwards.
TGCCACGCGGGGCAAGAGCAAGGCGACTGCTGGGGCCGGTTCCTGACGGTCCATCAGCCAATGGCTGGATGACGCGGCGGCACGGCGCCGACCGGGGAGACGACGGCTGGCCACAGCTGGGCGTCCGCCCTCGGGTCGAGTGGGCCGGCCGCCGATCGTCATGTCCGGATCCGGGGCCCTCCCGCCCGCTCCGATCTTTCCGGGCCTGGGCCCTGCCCGTCCGCGCCCAGGTTTGTTACCCTCCGGTAGCCAAGTCCCTCGCCACCGGAGGTCCCCGCATGACCGCCCCCGCCACCGAACCGCAGGCCCCGAGCTGGGAGCGGGACGGCGTCCGCCTGGAGATCGACGGCGAACTCGCCGTCGTCACCCTCTGTCAGCCCAAGCGGCGCAACGCCCAGTCGCCCGCGCTCTGGCGCGCCCTCGCCGCCGCCGGGCGCGAACTGCCCGGCAGCGTCCGGGTGGTGCTGCTGCGCGCGGAGGGCGTCTCCTTCTCCGCCGGGCTGGACCGGGCCATGTTCACCGCCGAGGGCATCCCCGGCGAGCCCACCTTCCTCCAGCTCGCGGGCTCCACCGACAAGGAGCTGGACGACACCATCGCCTCGTACCAGGAGGCCTTCACCTGGTGGCGCCGCGCCGACCTGATCTCCATCGCCGTCGTCCAGGGCCACGCCGTCGGCGCGGGCTTCCAGCTCGCCCTCGGCTGCGACCTGCGGGTGGTCGCCGAGGACGTGCAGTTCGCGATGAAGGAGACCTCGCTCGGCCTCGTCCCCGACCTCGCCGGGACCAAGCCGCTGGTCGAACTCGTCGGCTACGCCCGGGCACTGGAGATCTGCGCGACCGGCCGCTGGGTCGGAGCGGAGGAGGCCGCCGCGATCGGGCTGGCCAACCTGGCCGTCCCCGGTGCCGAGCTGGACGCCACCGCCCGCGACCTCGCCGCCGCCCTGCTGGCCGCGCCGCGCGGTGCCGTGATCGAGACCAAGGCGCTGCTGCAGGGGGCCGCCGGGCGCTCCTTCGAGGAGCAGCGGTCCGCCGAACGGGTGGCGCAGGCGCGCCGGCTGCGGGAGCTGGCCGGAATCGGCGACTGAGTCCGTAGGCCGTTCGCGCGAGGGCCCGCCCCCGGGACACCGGGGGCGGGCCCTCGGCGTTCCCCGGGCGGCTTCCGCGATGCTCCCGGATCGCTTCCGGACTGCTCCTGGAGGCGCTCCCGGCGGGCGGGGAACGTGGCGAAATGCCAGAGTTGTGGAGGTCTGCGCTACAGCTGGAGCCGTACGACGGGAGATGCGCCCCCATGCCTGACACTCCGACGCCCGCGACCCTGCACAAGACCCCCGGCACCGCCCCCACCCCCGGCCCGCCCGGTGCCAAGCCGGGCCCCGGCCCCGGTACGGGCGGCGGCGGGGACGGCGGCCGTCCGGTCGGCGAGCGCGGCCGGACGTCACTGGCCGTCGGGGTGGTCGAGAAGATCGCCGGGATGGCCGCCCGGGAGGTCCCCGGCATCCACGCCCTGGGCTCCGGGCTGGCCCGCACCTTCGGCGCGATGGTGGACCGGGTGCCCGGCGGCAAGTCCAGCATCGGACGCGGGATCAAGGCCGAGGTCGGCGAGAAGCAGACCGCGATCGACATCGCCCTGGTGGTCGAGTACGGCGTGGTGATCCCCGAACTGGCCCGCCAGGTCCGGGAGAACATCATCGCCGCGGTGGAGCGGATGACCGGCCTGGAGGTCGTCGAGGTCAACATCGCGGTCAACGACGTCCACCTCCCGGACGAACCGGAGTTCGAGGAGGAAGAGGAGCCGGTGACGCCGCCGGGGCAGCGGCCCAAGCTCAAGTAGCAGCCGGCCGCGGGGGCGGCCGGGGGTGTTCGACGGAGGACGAGTTCGGCTGAGGACGAGGGAGTAGCGGATGAACCTGGCCATGGTCGGCCTGGTGGTGGGCATGGCCCTCGGCTTCGCCGGGTATTTCGGCGGGTTCGCGGCGTTCCTGCTGGTGGCGGCGCTCGGGCTGGTCGGCTTCGTGGCCGGGCGGTTGCTGGAGGGCGACATCGAGCTGGGCGACCTCGGGGACCTGCTCCGCGGTCGCGACCGGCGGCGTTGATGGGGGCCCCCGGGGCCGCTGCCGCCGTCCCGGCCCGGCGGGGGCGGCTGCGGGTCGCGGACCGCGTCTACGCCCGGATCGCCGACCAGGCCGTGCGGGAGGTGCTCGCGGAGGTCTGGGCCGGGCGCTCTGTGAAGGGCGCGCCGCCTCACGTGTCGGTGGCGGTGCCGGGCAGCACGGTGAGGGTTCGGGTGGCGGTCGAGCTGCCGTTTCCGGCGGACCTCGCGGGGCTGGCCCGGGGACTGCGGGAGCGGGTGGGGGCACAGGTGGCCCGGCTGACCGGGACCAGGGTGTCCGAAGTGGTCGTCGTGGTGGAGAAGTTGGTCACCGGGGGAACGTGGTGAGCGGCTCCGGGACCGGCGAGCCCTCGGAGGCCGTGGCGTCCGGCGAGCCGGTGGAGCGCGGGGAACCTTCGCAGGTCGTGGAGTCCTCGCAAACCGGGGGGAAGGTGCCCCGGCTGCGGGCGACCCGGGCCGGGGCGGCGGCGCTGGTCGCCACGGGGGTGCTGGTGGTGGCGGGGGCGCTGCTCTACGACGTGATCGAGGTGCGGGCCGGCCAGCCGGCCAAGCGGTGGCGGGCGCGGATCGCGGACGAGCTGGCGACGCGTCACCTGGACGACCTGTGGGTGCTGGTGGGGGCCGGGGTCGCGACCCTGCTGGGCGGGTGGCTGCTGTGGCTGGCCGTCGCGCCCGGGCTGCGGCGGTGGCTGGTGCTGCGGCCGTACGGAGGGACGAGCGCGGCCATCGACAAGGGCGGGATCGGGCACCTGCTGGCCGACCGGGCTGCGGGGCTGCACGGCATCGACCACCTGCGGATCCGGGTGGGGCGACGGAGGATCCGGGTGGCGGTGAGCGGGCCGACCGATCCGGCGGCGGTGCAGCGGCAACTGCGGGAGGAGCTGGGGCGGGTGGGGTTGGCGCGGCCGCTGCGGCTGGACGTTCGGACCCTGGGGGGTCGGGTGGCCGGCGGGGCCGCTGACGGGGCGCCGGGTGGGCGCGCTGGTGGGGGTTCCGGCGGGGGCGCCGGTGGGGTGGGGGAGGGGGCGGCGGGGTGACTCGCACGGTCGTCAACCGGGTGCTGTTGGGGGCGGTGGGGGTCGTGCTGCTGGGGGTCGGGGTGCTGGTGCTGGCGGGCGGGCTGGACCTGTACCGGCGGTTGGGCGTCGATCCGCCGAGCCGGTGGCCGCTCACCTCGCCGGACCAGCCGGTGGTCAGCGCGCGTTCGCGGGCGCGGTGGGTCGGGTCCTCCTGGTGGTGGCCGACGGTGATCGGTGGGCTGTCGGTGCTGGTGGCGGGGATGGCGTGGTGGCTGGTGGCGCAGCTGCGGCGGACCGGACTGTCCAGCATCGCGGTGTCGACGCCGGGGGTGGGCGGGCTGCGGCTGCGGGTGAGCGCGCGGGCGCTGGAGGAGGCGGTGGAGAACGGGACGGTGGTGCTGCCGGAGGTCGAGCGGGTGGGGGTGCGGCTGGTGCGGGCGCCGCGGCATCCGCGGCTGCGCGGGGCCGTACGGCTGACGCCGGGTGGGGATCCGGTGGGGCTGGTGGAGCACTTCGAGGACGGGCCCCGGGCGGACGCCCTGGGGAGCCTGGGGTTGGCGGAGCTGCCGGCCGAGCTGCGGATCCGGGTGTCGCAGCAGGCCCCCGTCGAGCGTCGGCGCTGGTGGGGCGGGCGTCGGCGGGGGCATCCGCGGGTGGTGTAGGTGAGTGGGGTGGGCGGGTGGTGTGGGCGGGTGGTGTGGGCGGGGCGTTCTAGAGGGAGCGGAGTGCGCCGCCGTCGACGGGGACCATGATGCCGGTCAGGTAGGAGGCGGCGGGGGAGAGCAGGAAGGCGGCGACCTTGCCGAACTCCTCCGGGGTGCCGTAGCGGCCGAGCGGGATGCCGGCGCTGTGCTGGGCACGGGCGGCGGCCGGGTCGGGGGCGAGGGAGTCGAGCTCGCGGACCCGGTCGGTGTCGATCCGGGCGGGGAGCAGGCCGAGCACCCGGATGCCGCGGGGGCCGAGTTCGTCGGCGAGGGCCTTGGCGGCCATGGCCAGGCCGGGGCGCAGGCCGTTGGAGATGCCCAGGCCGGGGATCGGCTGGCGGACCGAGCTGGAGAGCACGAAGCCGATCACGCCGCCGTCGTGGAGGGCGGCGGCGGTGGTGCGGGCGATCCGGAGGGCGCCGAGGAAGACGGATTCGAAGGCGTCGCGCCAGGCGGACTCGGGGGTGGTCTCGACCGGGCCGGCCTGGGGGCCGCCGACGCTGATCAGGACGCCGTCGAGACGGCCGAAGCGGTCCTGGGCCTCGGCGATCAGACGCTCGGCGGTGTCGGGGGCGGCGTTGTCGGCGACCAGGCCGTGGGCGGTGCCGAGGGTGTTCAGTTCGGTGACGGCGGCGTCGACGGCCTGCTGGGTGCGGCCGCTGATGAGAACGCGGGCGCCGTCGGCGGCGAGTTCGCGGGCGGCGGCGAGGCCGAGGCCTCGGGTGGCGCCGGTGACGATGTAGGCCTTGTCCTTGAGTCCTAGATCCATGGGGACATCTTGCCCGGTGGGGGGTGTTGGTGTGGTGGGGG